>NZ_QBLR01000023.1:0-27750 GCF_003070835.1 Halanaerobium sp.
TATGTTAAATAATCTTACTGTTGTAGATCATGTCCTAAAATATATGATCTACTGCTGAATTTTATGTCTTGTAACAATAAGCTCTTATTAGTTTCAGCACCCTTTTATCCTGCACTTTCCTGGCTACTAAAGACATCAGTTTATCATGTTGAACAGTATCAAAATACTTTTCAAGGTCGATATCGACCACCCATGTATAACCATCATTTATATATTCTTTAGCTTTATTTACTGCCTGGTGTGCATTCCTTCCAGCTTCCAGCCTTCTTTCCTGAGAGCAGCCTTCATATGAAGTTGTCTGCTTTCTCTGTGTTTCCATCGAGTTGTTCAAATCTAAGAAACCTCTTAATGTTTCATCCTTCAATCGATGTATATATCCATCAATCTACTATGACTTCTGCTGCATTCTGACAGTTAATCTCTTACATTACTGCAGAGTTTATTGCTTAGAAATTCATCACCACAATTTACTGTCAGACCTTCCCTGGTTAAGAATATTTACTTTCACTTCATCTATCCGCTGTATTTACACTTCCTGTCTTGAATAGTTTTGGGCTTTGTTTTGTTAAGCAAACTCATCCCCAGAATTGTGCCTTCTATACAGTTCGTATTCCTCAGACCGAAGCTTTGCCTCCAACTTCCTTCAGATTCCATCTCACGATGGACACCCTTGTCTTCAGCTAGTGGTTGGCACTATTAACCCCCACATCAGACTTTCACTGATTAGCAAATATTCATGCCAGGCAAACTTAAAAAACCCTGCTGTTTAAACAGCAGGGTACTTGTTTTATCTAGATTTTATTTTAAAATATTCAAATTTATTCAGATACGCTAACCGGATTAGTCCAGCCGCGAGCTTTTTCTTCGTTTTCTTCAACCCATTTTCGGGCAGCTTCTTCTTCTTCCATTCCATCTTCGATCCAGGCCATAACTTCAGCTACTTCATCAGTGGTCATTCTAAAGTCATGGAAGAAACTTACTACTTCCGGATGTTCCTGAGCTAGCTGTGGGTTGTGGAATGTATAAACATTTTCTTTAGAACCATAAACATTATTAGGATCTTCTAAAAACTTAAGATCAAACTTGGCAAATTTATAGTGGGGTCGCCAGCCTGTTACTACAATCCATTCTTCTTTTTGAATTGCACTTTCTAAAGAACCAGTCATTGCAGGTCCACTGCTTGTTAAAAGATCAAAATCTAAACTATATTCTTCAATACCTTCTCTAGTTGCCTCCATTACTCCAGCACCAGGTTCAATTCCTGTGATCTGGCCATCAAACTTATCACGATGTTCATTCAATTCTTCTATAGAATCAATATCAACATATTCCGGGACCACAAGTCCTATCCTTGCACCTTTGTAATTAGGTCCAGTTTTAATAATATCATCTTTATATCTTTCAATATAACTTTGATGTGTCAGCGGCAGCCAAACTCCCATAAATGCATCAATATCACCTTCAGCTAAAGCCGCATAAATTGGACCAACTCCAACCATTGTTGTCTCTACATTATAATTCATCATTTCTTCCAATACTTCCACAGCAACCTGAGTCTCCGCAACTGTTCCAGCCCAGTTTACATAACCCAGTTCAATTGTATTATCCTGAGCCTGTGTCTCTGTTGGCAGCAAAGCCATTCCTGTCATCAGCAGTGTTATAATCATCAGCGAAGCAAAAATCGTTCTAATTTTTTCCATAAGTAAAAAACCCTCCTTAAAAGTTTATTGTCTTTTATGAGCATTTTTGACCTTGTATAAGATTGTAATTTGATTAGAAGCGATTTGTTCTTTTAGAGAATAATTTGCTCCTGTTTGCTCTTTCAACCACTTTTTATTATAACAAAACTAAAAATAATATCAAGTTTATAGATAAATATAGGTACCAGATACCAGAAATCTTTTTAGGTACCTGGTACCTATCGTCATTTACTTTGATTCCAAAAAATCAGGCTCAAAAACAAGAACTAAAGCCGGAAGAATCAACAACCCTCCAATTAAACAGGTGGCAATAGAAACTGTTACTAAAAAGGCAAAGAATTTAACCGGTAAAAATCCGGAAACAAAAAGAACTGAAAATCCAACTATTACAGAAAGAGCATTGAAAGTTATTCCCCGGCCTGAAGTTGTTAGAGTCTTAACTACCGCCTCTTTTTTGGATAAATTTCTTCTTTCTTCGCGATAGCGCCAGAGAAAATGAATGGTATAATCAACTCCGACTCCGATCATTATCGAAGAAAGCATAGTGGTAATCATATCGAGTTTGATATTTAAAAAGCCCATCAGCGAAAATAAAAAGACTAAAGCAGTTATCAGAGGAACTGATGTATAAACACCGGCTGTAAAAGATTTAAATAAAAGCATAACTACAGCTGCAACCAGGATTATTGAAAGAAAAAGACTGATTATCTGGCCTCGAACCACAGCATTAACCAGCTCAGACAGCAGATCACCAAATCCACCTATCAGAGGGAAAGTGCCAGCTTCATAATTTTGAGCCTCATTTTGAATTTTATTGAGAACTCCTCTTATTTCTTCCGTGCTGTTAGTTTTAATTCTAGCGGTTATCAAAGCATTTTCTTCTCTAAAATCAATCAGTTTATCAAGATCACCTGACATTGAAAAAAGAAGTAAATACTGAGATAAAGCAGAATCTGCTTCCGGTATTTTTTCAAATTCTGGCTGCCCATTGTGGAGTTCTTTATTCATAGTTCTAATTATTGTAGAAACTGCGCTTACTTCTCCTACATTCTTAAATTCTTCAATTGCCAGCTCAAAATCACTGATTTTCTGCATCATCTCCGACTGAGTAATATCACCCCTGGCAACTACAGAGATAGAATTTGCACCACCAAAATGCTGATTTACTATTTCTGTGGCCTGCACAATCTCAGACTCTTTTTCATAGAAATTAATTGGGTTGGTGTCAACCTGCATCTGCAGCATCCCGGCTGAAAGAAACAGAATAATTAAAACACTAAAAATTAAAATCCTTTTAGCGTTTTTGCCAACCAGATTAGCGATTTTAAACAGGATCCTGTCTATAATTCCTTTTCTGTTGATTTCTTTATTATTTCCAGCCCCAAGCCCATAATTTTTGAGTGGAGTTTTAACTTGTAGCAGAGATAAAACTGCCGGGATAAATAAAAGGCTGGCTAAAAGTGCAAAAGTAATTCCGACACCTGCCAGCACTCCCAGTTCTCGAGCCGGAACAATAATATGACTGGAAAGTGAAAGCAGACCAACAATAGTTGTGACTCCGGCAGCAATTACTGGAGCTCCCAGCTTTAAAACAGAATTTCTACTTAACTGAACTGAATTTTTCTGCTCAACTGCCAGTTCCTGATAAGCTGCAATAATATGAATTCCGTAATCATTGGTTACCGCAATTAGAATAACCGGTAAAATAACTGTCATCAGCTGAAACTTCCAGCCCAGAAGCGGCAGCAGAGACAAAGAAAAGATTATTGACATTATAACAACTGTAAATGGTAAAATGACACCCCGCAGCTGTTTAAAACAGAGGAAAAGAAAAATCAACATAATAACTAAGCCCAGCGGCATTAAAAGCCTCATATCCTGCTGCATAATTTCTGCATTTAAGGCTCTTATGATTGGCAGTCCGGACTTTAATATACTTTCTTCAGCTGGAAATTGTTCGTCTGCTTCTGCCAAAATAGTATTAATTTTTTTCTTGATCTCTGCATCATCAAAGTCTTCAGCCAGTATAACAGCAATATTAACTGCCTTAAAGTTTCTGGCAAAAATCGAACCCATGACCAGTTCGCTATTTGCAAGCCGCTCTCGCAAATTTTCTTTTCCAGCCGCGTCTGTTGGAATCGTACTGACAGCGCTTTCTATCAATAATTCATCATCTCTACCCTCAATAATATTTACTGTAAAGGGACTGTTGACCTTATCAACTTCTGCCAGTTTTTCTAATTCGTCTGAAATAAAACGAAGTTTCTTGAGCAGTTCAGCCTCCAGCACATCTTCTGCCTCTACTGTCAGCATAACCATTTCTGTACCACCAAAAATGTTTTCAATCTCTTCTATTTTAGTTCTAGAAGGCATCGACTCCGGAATCTGACTCTTAATTGCTGTATCTACCTCGATTGCCTGTAAATTATAAAGTGAAAAAAGTGTTATTAAAATAAAGATTAAAATTACTGGAAGCGGATGTTTAACTGCCAGTGATGAAATTTTTTCTATTATCTTCTGCAGCATTCAGATCAGCTCCTCTGCTAAAAGTATTTACTTAAAGAAAGATAGATAAGTTCCTGATTTAGTCGATTTAAACTGCTTTCTCTTTTCTGATTAAGCTTAATAACGGCTCCACTTTCAAAATCAAGGCCTTCATTTAATGAAAAGATAACTTTCGGCCGGACCAGAGACATTCCTGCTTTAAGGTCAGAAATCAAATTGAGCTCCCAGTTATGAAAATTGGCAAAAGGTTTTTCGGCCCTCAAAACCAATAATTGATTTGCCTCAGACTGAACAGGAGGCAGCTGCTGGTAATAATACTGTCCCAGAAGATAAAGATTATTATCGAATTTATAATCCAGACCAATGATTAACTCATTGGTGTTTTCCAGCCTGGAATCCTGATAATCACTGTAGACAACTTCGGAAAAAAGGCCTATATTTTTGCTGCTAAAATCTCCCTTAAAATCAAATCCAATTTTATTAACTTCCGGATAAAAATTACTTGCTCCTGGAACTGTCTGCAGGCTATTACCGCTAAAAACAGAGGCAGCAAGATCATAACCCCGCCAGCGCCTGCGGATTAACTGGACTGCAGTCTGCAGTTCATCAATTTCTGCATGTTGAGTTAAAACCCCTGTCAGCTGCCAATTAAAATTAGGATAATAGGCTGCTCTGATTCCATCAACTGCCTCCCGACTCTGAAAAGGATCAATTGCACCCTGATCAATTGGATTAAAATAATTGAGAGGATTAATGTTATAGGAACTGCCCCAGCTAAAATTCTGTCTACCCAGCCTCCAGTCAATCTTTGCTGTATAATAATTTAGATAGGCTTCTTTAAATTCAAACTCAAATTCTCTCTCTTTTTGATCCTGCTGATAATAGCTTTCTAAAGTTAAAGCACTTTTTAAATAATAGTTTAAATCAGAACTTAAATCCTGCTGAAAGTCTAATTCCAGCCAGCTCTGGTCCTGCCACCTTTCTGATTCCTGTTCATAAATTACTGAAGTGCTCAATTCTCCGCTGTAAGAAGCTGCACTCAGATTAAATGAAAGGATAAGGCTTAAAATTAAAGTCAAAACTAAAATAGAAAGTAAATTATTTAGTTTGATTTTTGGGCTGATATTTTTCATTATTGCTTACCTCCTCTAAATTCTGCAGACTAATTGACTTATTGACGCTGCAGATAGCGGGTTGTAAAGATACCGGGGTCAAGTTCTGGATCAAAATCTACTTCCACCAGCTTTAAAATTGTCCTGCTTTCTCTCTGAACATTTTCTACCTCTATTCTGCGGGCCAGTCGGTTACCATCAATTTCGTCAAAGTTACTTAAGGTGATAACCTTTAACAACTCCTCCTGCTGATCGTAATACTCTATTTTCTCTGCCAGCCAGAGGTCTTTTCTGACCCACATTTTGCCATAGCTGTAGTCAATATCCGGATCAGTAATCTTCAGATGTAATTCAATTATCCCAGTATCTTCCGATATGATTTCTGCCTGATAATTATCTCTAAAATTGGCTCCACTAAAAATACTGAGATCATTATAAGTTAAATCTGAGCCCACAAAATTACCATTTTTCTGACTCCCGGATATTTTCCTGACCGAACCCAGTGCTGGTAAATAGAGATACATATCTTCCTGATTATTGGTCTGATCATCCAGGAGCAAAAAGGCGGTGCCGCTGATATCAGCAGGTTCAGTAAACTGCATTAGAGACCGCTCAACTTCTCCTTCCAGTCGATAATTATTAAGTTCTCTGCTTCTCATATCACCAGAACTGCTGTATAATTCCATTTCCATCTTCATCTGATGACTGTTAGCCTGCCTTGAAGCTTCTACCTTTTCTAAAACCTGATCTCCATCTAATTCCTGAGCCAGACCGAATTGTGATAAGAAAAAGAATAATATTAGCAAAAATATCGTAATTTTTTTAAACATTTTGGCCTCCTTTTTAATCTGTCCTGATAGTTTTCCAGAAAAATCTGATATGTTTTTGAGTAGCTTTTTTTAGTTCCTCAAAATCATCCAGTTCAAAAAGCAAAAAACGCAGTCTATAATAAATCAGTGTTCCGACAAATTCGTTAGCTGTAAAATCCGGGTCCAAATCACTTTCTATTTTCCCTTGTTCCTGCAGCCTGCCAAAAAAGACTGAAATCCTTTCAATATTATTTCCCATTCTATTCTGCAATCGCTTTTTAACTACTGGATTATTATTTTCTTTAAGCATCATTTTTAAAAGTTTGACTTTCTTTTGATTCTGCATCTCTTTAATTACAATGCTGCCAAAATAATTAAGAGTTCCCAGAGGATCCAATTCTGCTTTCTGAAATTTATTTTGAAATTTTTCGGATTTTAAATTCAGAGGAGCCAGGTAATTAAATAATTCCGAAAAGATTTCCTCTTTGCCGCTGAAGTGATTATAAATTGAGCTGCCCTTAATTCCAACTGCTTTTGCAATTTCCCGCATTGAAGTACCGTGATAGCCCTTTTCTGCAAATAAGTCTAATGATTCATTTAAAATTTTTTCTCGGGTAGAGTTCACTTTTCCACCTCCAGTTTAAAATTTCATTTATTAATTGCCTTATTTCTATCATCTATCATAGTTTAATTATAACTAACGTTTGTTAGTCTGTCAATAAATATTTTTACTAAAAGTGGATCAAACTGAATCCCGGAGCTTATCCTTAACTCTTCGATGATTTCCTGGTCACTCATTGCCTTTTTGTAATTTCGTCCGTATTTCATTACATCATAGGCATCAACTAGGGCAATTATCCTGGCTGCCAGAGGTATATCTTCCCCCTTTAAAGCCAGGGGATAACCACTTCCATCCCACCACTCATGATGAGTTAATATTCCTTCCGCTACATCGACCATGTCTAAAGAAATATAGGCAATTTGAAAACCTGTCACCGGATGTTCTTTGATCTGCTGCCACTCATTTTCATTTAAAGGTACATCATTAAATAAAATATCATTCGAAATAACTATTTTTCCCAGATCATGAAGCTCAGCCAGCAGCATCAGATCCTCCAGCTTATCTTTCTCAAGCTCTAGTTCTTCCCCCAGTAGCAAAGCGGTCATTTTTAAACGCTGACTGTGCAAATATGTATTATAGTCAGCTTCCTTAATCATCTTTTTCAAGAGACTGGAATAACTGTAACCAAAATTTATACTTTTAACATAACTCAAACTCTCCATTTGTCTTTTCCATCCTCCTGTCTTTAATAAAATTACTTCCCGGCATTTCTTTTACCCTTTTTTTTAATTCTGCTGCTCGGTCACTAATTTCCAGATGATTTTTTAACTTTCGATCACTATTCGAAACTATCGCAATTGAAATTGAAGTCAGAGGGGTATTAACAATCTTATGCTGACGATCAGGGCAAACAAGATATCCTCTCAATAAGTCTTTGCTTTTAAAAAATCTACAAATCCCTAAATCAAATTTTTCAATGATTAATTCTGCCAGGTATTCATCATCTTCAGCCGCAGTGATTATTACAAAATCATCTCCTCCAATATAACCGAGAAAAGTCTCACCCATAATTTTTCTGGCACAGTTATTAAGTACTTCCGCAGTGTAATTAATAACCTCATCTCCTTTACGATAACCATAGCTGTCATTATATGCTTTAAAATTATCAAGATCCAGATAAAGAACAGAAAACTTTTCTCCTGTGGACGCCTCATCGCTATTTTGGAAACTTTAAGAACTGACTCATCAAAATCTATAATCAGCGGCTTACTATCCATAACTGCGTTTACATTTTTCTGCATATATAGATTATAGCCAAATCTGCTGCCCAGACGATAAAAAAGCTTATCTCTCATAACCAATCCAGCTGCCCGCTCTTCTTTAAGTACAACAATACTCTGGATATTATTGAGATTAAAAATGTCTACCAGATTTTTGGTCCTGGCAGAGATTGGCACTGTCACTCCTCTATTTTCTCTAAAGACATCTCCTGCTTTTATCGATTTCATTTCCTCACCTACTTTAAGCAAAATTCACTTCTCCTTTCCTAAATTATTCTTTAAGTCAATCATATCGCCCTATTATTACAGTATTGTAACTTCTAAATTAACAGTATGTAAATAATTTTCTGAAAATGTTAAATGCTTTTTAGAAATTATTCTTTATAAATAATACAATTATAAGTGGAATTAATTTTGGGTTTTTTAATTACAAAATTATGGAGGTAATATATATGAAAAAGAAAGTTTTTTTGCTTGCATTAATCTTGATTTTTGCTTTATCACTTTCAGTTCAGGCACAAATTAGAGTTGGTCAGTTTCCACAGAATGTAGAGGATGAATATGTCTTGAGCCCTGAAAATATTGAAGTTGAAGTCTGGCAGCAGAATCTTGATGTCCCCTGGGAACTAGTTTTTCTGCCTGAAAGTAATCGAGCCTTAATTACCGAAAGAGGTGGCAGAGTTCTGCTGGTTGAAGACGGCTCGCTGCAGGATCAAAGTTACCTGGAATTATATATTGATTCTCGGGGAGAGGGCGGTTTAATGGGAATGGCACATCACCCCGATTTCCCAGAAACCCCATATATTTATCTGATGTATACCTACACCAGCAGTAACGGTGAGCTATATAATAGAGTTTCCAGATTTACTGACCAGGGTGATCAGGCAGTTGAGGAAGAAATTATTATTGATCAGATTCCAGCAGGAAACAATCATAATGGAGGTCGTATTGCCTTTGGGCCGGATGGAATGCTTTATATTACAACTGGAGAAACCTTTACCCGAGAAATTGCACAGGATTTAGACAATCTGGGAGGAAAAATTCTGCGTCTTACTCCAGATGGTACAATTCCGGATGATAATCCATTTGGAAACTCTCCTGTCTACAGCCTTGGCCACCGCAATCCCCAGGGAATTGACTGGCATCCAGAAACCGGAGATCTCTTTATTTCTGATCATGGTCCTTCCGGTGAAGATGGTCTAAGAGCAAAGGATCGAATCAAAGTTGTTGAAGCAGGAAGTAATTTTGGCTGGCCGGACAAAATCGGTTATTTCGAAGATAGTGAATATGCAAATCCACTCATTATGTGGGAAGATACTGTGCCACCTTCTGGAA
Source organism: Halanaerobium sp. (assembly GCF_003070835.1). Taxonomy (NCBI): domain Bacteria; kingdom Bacillati; phylum Bacillota; class Clostridia; order Halanaerobiales; family Halanaerobiaceae; genus Halanaerobium; species Halanaerobium sp. The sequence goes on from NZ_QBLR01000023.1 coordinate 9,304, forward strand.
TGACTTTTTATCGTGGAGATTTATATGTCGGAACTTTAGGCAGTGAGTCTCTAGTTAGAATTGGATTTAGCAGAAATAATGATAATTTTAAAGTTGATAAAATAGAACATCTATTCCGTGATGCCAACACTTCTATTTACGGCAGGATTAGAACTGCTGTGGTTGGCCCGGATGGTTACCTTTACTTTCTAACTAATAATCGAGATGGTCGAGGTCGTCCCCGCGAGAATGATGATCAGATTTTGAGATTTAAACTGGATGAATAAGCACAAATAAATCTATATTCTAGAAGAAAGCTGATGTTAGAGCTGCTGATTGGGTTGAGAATTTCATCTAAATGTGAGATATGATAAAATATAAATATGAAGTCAAAAACTAATTATCATAAGGAGTGAGAAAATGATGGATTCCCAACTCAAAAAAGCAGTGATTAATCACCAACAGGAAGAAATTAAAGAATATCTCAAGGAGCTAAAAAGTGATACAAGTTTTTCGCTGGCCTCATTGATTGAAGGTTTCTTACCATTAATGCTGATGGAATGCAGCCTGCGTTATGGATCTTTTCATTTTGTCAAAATGAGTCTTTTTTTGAGAGAACTTTCTCAGAAAAATTATTTTTCCAGAGAATCTGAACTGGAAATTGCCAGGGTTGTAATGCTCGGTTTATCAGAAAGACATTTTATTAATCTTAAAGCAGATAGTAGCGGTTATAAGGAAAACGAGGTTAATCAAAGAACCTATAGTAAACTGATTGAAGAAATAAATAATGGGAACTCCCATAACTCCTTTTATTATGCGCTTGGAATTCTGGAACACCAACCTGAAAAGCTAAAAGAGTATCTTATTAACCTTGGTATGGAAAGAATTCCGGATAGCCTGGGCCACAGTGTAAGCTGTTTTTTTCCTGTGATGAGAGATCTGGTCAATCATCACAAAGATGTTTCAGCAGCTGGAGTTTTAAGTTATGTAATGTATCTCTGCCGCTTCAGCTACCAGAGTAAATATAATTCTGATCAAGTAAAAAACGAAAAACCAGCTCCAGACAATCTAGAAGAACTCGGTTTAAGGGCAGCTTCAGGCAGTGGAATAGTTAACTTACACCATATGATTACTTATTACACCTTTTTTATGCTGGAAGATAGCTCATTTTATCAAGAGCTTCCTCCCTACATCATCCTGGAAAATTACTTTGGCAGTAAAAACATTGAGCAAAAACGCCTGGAACTTGCTAAAAATAATCAAGGAAAAACTCAAATCGCAGAAAATTATCATCAGTTTAAAGATAATTTCTCTCTGAAAAGTTATCAAAATGATTTAGATTTCCTCTTCCATAATCTTGCTGAGAATTATAAAAAAACTATTAGTCATCTGCATCAACTGTTTGCTGAATATTATAATCCACACTGGAATCCCCATTACTATACTGGTCTTTACTGTGCACTGGGGCTTTATAAATCAGAAAAAATTAAAAACAATAAAGTTAAGAAAATGGCTGTAATTCAGGCAGTTGAATATTTTGCGGATAATGTGCTTTAAGATAATAAAAAGCCTTCTTAACTTTTTAAAAAGTTAAGAAGGCTTAAATATTATTTAATTTCTTTTTTCAGTTCATCTACAGAAGCTCTTTCAATTAATTTAGTTGAAACAAAAAATCTAATTGGAATATCTAAATCTTCGTCCAGCCCCTCGATTTTCTCAACTAATCTTTTAACTGCCAATTTTCCAATTGCTGTTTTGGGAATATTCATTGTAGTCAGGGGAGGATTCGTATAGGCAGCCATATCAATATTATCATAAGAAATTATTGATATATCTTCTGGAATATTTAAGCCTTCTTCATGAACAGCTCGCATAATTCCAATTGCCATTTGATCACTCGCTGCAAAAATTGCTGTCGGAAGCTCTTCTTGCTTTAATAACTTCTGAGTGGCTCTATAGGCCGGTTCTTTTTCCCAGCTGCCATCAATAATCCATTTGTTTTTCCATTCTAAATTGTTTGCTGTCATTGCCTTCTTAAAACCTAAAAATCTTTTTTCGTGATAAAAGTCAGGTGCTGATTTTTCTGAAAAAGATCCTCCAATAAAAGCTATATCCCGATGTCCCTTATTTATTAAATATTGAGTCAAATCATAACCCGCTTTTTCTCTCTCCACTAAAATGATATCTCTATTTAAATCATCTTTGTAAGAATCAATAAAAACTAGATTTTTAAATTTTTCTTTTAATTCATTTAAAAGTTCTTCTTCTATGAAATCACTAACTACTATAACTCCAGCTAAATCTGAAGAAATCACTTGATGACGGGTAGACTGCTTCTGTATATCTTTTTCTGAAAGTGAAAATGCTAAATCATAACCTCGTTCTTTTATTTCATTTTCTATCGCTGTCAAGATTACAGAAAAATAAGGATGATTATAAATATCAGGTGTCATATTAAAAATTAAACCAATTTCTTTAGTTTTTTTAGTACTAGCACTGCGCTTTGAACTCTTATGATAACCTAAGGTTTTAACATATTTCCAAACTCTCTGTTTTGTTTCTTCATTTACAGGACTTTCCTGATCATCATTTATCACACGGGACACTGTAGAAATAGAAACACCCGCTTTTTCTGCAATATCTTTAAGTGTTACTCCCATTATAAAGCCTCCTTATAACAAACTCTAGTTCCATTATAGCATTATTTAGGCAGAGATTAAATAGTATTTAGCTCAGCCCTCACAGATTGCTTTTAGTTTTAGTTAAATATTATAGAGAAAGTACATCTTCTTATAATATAATTCTGCAAAGGCTGAATAACTACTATTTAGAGGGTATATATTAACTCTTCTTTAAGAGAAGAGTTAATATCAATTTTTATGAATTTTAATCAACTTAGATTATTATTATTTATATTTGTCTAAATCTCCAGACTCTGGAAGAAAAGTCTTCTTTTAAATAGGGAACTTTGATACCAAAATTCATCAGCTCATCCCCACCATAAATTTCTCCACTATTTAGCTCTTTATAATCCCTCTCAGGATCTAAGCCTTTCAGTTTTAAAGTCTCTTCTTTCGGGTTGGGAGTAGCCAGCACCTGATAAAATCCTGCCAGCACTTCTTCTTTGTCCTGACTGAGATAAGACCAGGCAGTAAAATTGCCTGCAAATGGACTCCGCAGTCGGTAGAAATCACCAAACTGCACCAGCTCTCTGATCTCCTTATAGTTATTAACCTGTTTTTTGACGGCTTCCATTTCTTTTTCATTTAATTCTGTAATGTCAAGTTCATAACCCAGGTTGCCGAAACTTGCCACATCATAGCGCATTTTAAGTGAGGTACTGCGCTCAACCTGGTGGTTTGGAACAGCAGATACATGAGCACCCATCGAAGAAGCTGGATAAACTAATGAAGTTCCATACTGAATCTTTAATCTTTCTACTGCATCAGTATCATCACTGGTCCAGGTCTGCGGCATATAATGGAGCATTCCCGGGTCAAAGCGGCCGCCACCACCGGCACAGCTTTCAAACAATACTTCCGGAAAGCTGGAAGTGATTTCTTCTAAAACTCTGTAGAGGCCCAAAATATAGCGGTGATTTAACTCACTCTGATGTTCAGCCTCCAGCTCTAAAGAACCATATTCAGTCATCGGCCTGTTCATATCCCACTTAACATAGGCAATGTCTGCTTTCTCTAAAATTGCAGATACTCGCTCAATGATATAATCCTGAACATCACTACGGCTTAAATCTAAAATAAGCTGCTGCCTGGATTCTGATGACTTTCTTTCTGGGACCTGAATGGCCCATTCTGGATGCTCACGGTATAAATCACTGTCTGGAGAAATCATTTCCGGCTCAAACCAGAGACCAAAATCCATTCCCAATTTATTAATTTCCTGAGCTAAATATTCTAAACCTCCGGGCAGCTTTTCTTCATTTACATACCAGTCACCCAGTGAGGACGTATCATCATTTCTTTTCCCAAACCAGCCGTCATCAAGGACAAAGAGTTCAAGGTCTACTTCTGCAGCAGCTGCTGCCATCTCTAATATCTTATCTGTATCAAAATCAAAATAGGTTCCTTCCCAGTTGTTGATCAAAACCGGCCGCTGCTGGTCTCTATGTTTACCCCTAACCAGTCGACTTCTGTATAACTGATGAAAGTTTTGAGACATCTTATTTAAACCCTGATCAGAATAATTCATTACAACTTCTGGGGTCTGAAAACTCTCTCCACTTTCTAAAAGCCAGTTAAAGGTAAAAGGATTAATACCCATTGTTAATCTTGTTTTACCATAGTGATTCCGCTCCGCCTGGGCGATAAAATTAGCAGAGTAAACAAGACTGAAACCATAGGCCTCTCCTCTGTACTCATCAGTATCCGGCTCAACAATAGCCACAAAAGGATTCTGCTGGTGGCTGCTGCCACCTCTTTTGCTGTCAATTCTGGTTATTCCCTGCTCCAGAGGACGGCGGATAATATCTCTTTCTCTGCCCCAGGCTCCGGAAAGCTGCAGCAGCTCAAAATCTTTATTATCAAAATCAACACTCATTGAAAGTGCTCTTTTGAGATTGAGCTTCTGCTGACCCTGATTCTTAAAATTAACTGAGCGGGTTATTATCGGATAATCCTTAAAAATTGTATAGCTTAAAACCACCTCCAGATCAGTCACCTCATCATAAAGGCTTATCTCCAGAGTTTCTGCTTCAGACTCTTTTTCAACATAGGTTGAGGGCAGACCGGCTAATTCTTTTTTACCACTGTAAATTTGATGATCCTGATATTTTAGGTCACTGATGATTGAGCCGTTTTCTGCTTCGGTTTGATAGGCTGGCTTCCTAAAATCAGACTGGCCGAAAGATGGATATTCGCGGGCTATATTTTCTAAGATAAAGCCAGTATCATCTTTAAGAGCATAAGCTTCATAGGGACGGTGCTGAGAAATATCATAGCGGTCCAATCTTTCAGCTTTTTCAATTTTTTTACCCCAGTAGAGATGTCCCAGCTGGCCATTTTTTAATACTTTAATTACATAACTTATTTCTTCATTTTTTAAATGAAATATTTTCTTTTTTAGATCAAATTTAATTGACATTTTAAAGACCTCCACTCCAAATATATAAATTTGTATCTTTAATTATATTAATACTCTTTACTCTTCTAACAAATGACAGGCCGCAAAATGACCAGCACCATATTCCTTAAATTCTGGTTCTACCTCTGAACATTTAGCAAATGCTTTTGGACAGCGGGGATGAAATCTACAGCCTGAAGGCGGATCTACCGGTGAAGGTACATCTCCCTCAAGTACAATTCTATCCTTTTTCTTTTTCGGATCTGCCTCTGGAATTGCTGATAAAAGTGATTGAGTATAAGGATGAATAGGATTTTTAAATAGTTCCTTTTTATCAGTTAACTCAACAATTTTACCAAGATACATTACTGCTACCCGATCACTGATGTGCTTTACAACACTTAAGTCATGAGCAATAAAGAGATAAGTAAGACCGTACTCTTTCTGTAAGTCCTGCAGCAGGTTTACTACCTGAGCCTGGACTGACACATCAAGTGCAGATACCGGCTCATCAGCAATGATTAGCTTGGGATCTACTGCCAGGGCTCTGGCTACACCAATACGCTGACGCTGTCCACCACTAAATTCGTGGGGATAACGGTTCATGTATTCTTCACCAAGTCCTACATTTTCCAGAATCTCTTTTACCTTTTCATTTCTTTCCTGTTTGTTTTTGGCAAGCTTGTGAATGTCTAAAGGCTCACCAACTATATCAGCAACAGTCATCCGAGGATTTAAAGAAGCATAGGGATCCTGAAAAATAATCTGCATATCACGTCTAACTGCCCGCATTTCTTTTTTATCAAGGTCCATTATACTTTTACCATCAAAAATAACTTTACCTTCCGTTGCTTCCAGTAAGCGAAGAATTGTTCTACCAGTTGTTGACTTACCACAACCTGATTCTCCTACCAGACCGAGAGTTTCTCCTTCTTTTACTGCAAAGGAGATATCATCAACAGCTTTTACATGAGCTACTGTTCTTTTAAATACTCCTGCTTTAACCGGAAAATATTTTTTTAGATTCTTAACTTCTAATAAATTCTCAGCCATTATTTCTGAACACCTCGATCCTCATAAATTCTTTCTCCACGCTTTTTAATCTCTTCTAAATCTTCATATCTCCAGCAGCGTACTTTATGACCTGCTGCTTCCTCTAATGGTGGCTCTTCTTCAAAACACTTACCTTCAGCTAAAGGACAGCGGGTATTAAACTTACACCCTTCAGGAAAGTTAAGTGGTGAAGGAACACTACCAGGTATTGCTTCTAAACGATCTACATCCTTATCCAGTTTAGGAATTGAGTTCATCAAGCCCCAGGTATATGGATGTTTTGGATCATCAAATAAGGTATCTACATCTGTATATTCTACTACCTTACCGGCATACATTACAGCTACTCTATCTGAAACTTCAGCAATTACACCTAAATCATGGGTGATCATCATAATTGCCATACCGTAACTTTCTTTAAGTGAGTTCATTAATTCCAGAATCTGAGCCTGAATTGTTACATCTAGAGCTGTTGTCGGCTCATCAGCAATTAATAACTGGGGATCACAACTTAAAGCCATCGCGATCATAACTCGCTGACGCATACCACCTGATAACTGGTGGGGATATTCGTCTACACGCTGTTCAGGCAGCGGAATACCTACTTTCTGCAGCATATCAATTGCCTGGCGTCTGGCTTCTTTTTTATCAACTTTTTTATGAAGAATAATTGCTTCCATAATCTGATCTCCAACCGTATAAACAGGATTTAAAGAAGTCATAGGTTCCTGGAAGATCATTGAAATATCATTACCGCGAATTTTTCTCATTTCTTTTTCAGGAATTTTAGTTAAATCTCTGCTATCGAAATTAATTTCACCAGCTTCTATTCTGCCGGGAGGTGATTCTACCAGCCTCATAATTGATAAAGAGGTAACACTTTTACCACAGCCAGACTCACCTACAACACCTAAAGTTTCGCCGGGATAGATCTCAAAATCAACACCATCTACAGCCTTAACTACTCCTTCTTCTGTATAGAAATATGTTTTTAAATTCTTAACTTCTACTAATGCTTCTTGATTCAATTTATTCACCTACCTTAATTACTCTTCGGATCAAGAGCATCTCTTACTCCATCACCAAAGAAATTAATTGACAGAACAGTAAAGAAGATAAAAGCTCCCGGAATCATTATCCAGGGGTGCTGACCAATTGTCTGGATATTAGAAGCTTCCTGTAAAAGTACTCCCCAGCTGACCATAGGTGGCTGAATTCCAAGCCCCAGATAACTTAAAGTACTTTCAGCCAGGATTAAACGAGGTATTGTTAAAGTCATAACAACTATAATGTGGCTGAAGCAGTTAGGGATTACATGTTTTAAAATTGTATATAAATGATTGGCCCCTAAAGCCTGAGCTGCTTTAACAAATTCTTGTTCTCTATAGCTTAAAACGATTGCTCTAACCTCTCTAGCTAAAAATGTCCACTGAATTAGAGATAACACAACAACTATTCCGATAAAAATTAAAATCGGTGGCCAGGTTGTTGGTATAGCAGCACTTAAAGCCATCATAAGTGGTAACTGTGGAAAAAGCTGAAACATTTCTATTACCCTTTGAATAAGTAAATCAACCTTCCCTGAAAAATATCCAGATATACCCCCAATAAGAGAGCCTACAACAGCTGACAGCAAGGAACCAAAAAAGGCAATAAAGATTGAAATCCTGCTGCCGAAGATTATTCGACTTAAAATATCTCTACCTAACTTATCAGTCCCAAAAAGATGAAATGTTCCACCTTCTTCAACCCCAAATAGATGAATATTCGACTCGAAAATTCCGAATAATTCATATTCCCAACCTTCAACAAAAAACTGCAGTCTATATTTTTGATCCGGATTAATTTCAAAAGTTCTGGCCCAGGTTTCAGGATCCATTCCCTGCTCAACCCCATAAGTAAAAGGTGTTATACTGAAATCACCTTCCTCATCTATAAAATTAAGTGGTTGAGGCGGCATATAAGCACCTTCGTAATCAGGTTTTCTATAATCATAGGGACTAAAAAACGGGGCAAAAATGCTTAAGATCAAAAGCAAGATAACTATAGTTCCGCCAATCATACCCAGCTTATGTTTTTTATAACGGCGCCAGATTTTTTCTTTATTACTTAAATACTTTTTTCTTTCCTTCGCTTCTTCTTTTTTCAATGGTTACACCTCTCTCCTTTAGTTATACCTAACTCTGGGATCAACCCAGGCCAGTGCAATGTCTGCCAGTAAATTACCAATTACAAGGATTACAGCAATCATCATTAAAAAACTCCCTGCTAAATACATATCCTGATTAACTAAAGCATTATAAAATGCTGGTCCTGTTGTTGGAAGGTCAAGCACAATACTAGTAATCATTTCACCAGTAATTAAAAATGGTAAAGCAGATCCCATTGACATAACTATTGGTTTAATTGCATTTTTTACTGCATGCTTATAAATAACTGTTTTATTTTTTAAACCCTTAGCTTTAGCAGTCTGAATATACTGCAGTCCCAGTACATCTAAAAGGTTAGAGCGCATAACCCGCATATTTCTTGCAGTACCGGCAAAGCCAACTATTATTACCGGCAGCCAGAGGTGTTTGATTAAATCCCAGACCTTAGCTATACTCCAGGGAGCCATAATGTATTCATCTGAAAATAAACCGCCAACTCCCATTCCGAGTTCAAAGGAGAAAATATACATCATAAATAGAGCCAGGAAAAAAGCCGGAATTGAAACTCCCAAAAAAGCTAAAATTGTAAAAGAGTAGTCAGCAAAAGAATATTTATGAGTGGCGGAAAAAATTCCGATAAAGACCCCTGCAAAGACAGAGATGAAATGACAGAGCCCGGCAATTAAAAGTGTATATCCCATTCTACTCCAGATTACAGCAGAAACTGATTTTGAATAAAAGAATGAATAACCAAAATCGCCTTTTGTAACAATGTTTTTAATCCAGTTATAATATTGAACCAAAAAAGGCTTATCAAGACCATACTTCTGCCTCATTTCATTGGCCATTTCTTCTGCTTCTGCAGTTGTCAGGCCCGCCTGACTTGTTAACTGATTTTGATAAGATGTCATATAGTCTCCAGGTGGAAGAGTGAGAATAAAAAAGGCTATTAAACTTACTAATAAGAGCATCGGAATAGCAAGCAGAGATCTTCTAATTATATAACTAATCAATTGTTTTTCCTCCTTAAATTTTTAAAAAAATGTAAAATTTATTGTCTATAATTTAATAATAAGTTTATAATTATAGAGGGAGAATATTGCACTCCCTCTATTTTTGTTTTAATCTAAAGGTAAATGCCATGAACGTTCAATATAATCCTTTTTTGTTGGAATAGAATCAAGAAACATTGTTTCAAATTGATCTTCTTGATTTACATAAAGAATCTGAACTGGAATACTGTTAATTGTCCAGTTATACATATAGGGCGGAATATCCGGCTGCCAGTTTCTAATTCTTTTATGCAGTCCAGTACCTCTTCTTACTTCATAAACTCCTACTGTATAAACGTTTTCTGTATATAGATTTAATATTTTTTTGAACATCTCTTTTCGTTCAGCTGCATCTGCAACATAACGAGCTTCCTGCATAATCTGCTGAATCTCTTTTTCAAAATCAAGTAGATCTCTCTTGCCACCAGAACCTGCATAGTGCCAGTCAGGAGAATTATTTCTGAATGGTCCAAAAAGCTCCATCTGAATAAATGGAATTGCAGAATCAAGACGGTTAAAGTACATTTCAAAGTCTCCGCCTCCAACTTTAGTGGCAACATTATTAGCAGAAACCAATCTTACTTTTAAGTCAATTCCAACTTCCCTAAACATTGGCTGTACAGCTTCAGCTGCATTTATACTTGCCTGCTGATCCTGATTGATCATCATCTCAATTACCAGTTCATCTCCAGCTATTTTGCTGTCTTCAGGCCAGTTTAAAATACCGTCACCATTTGTGTCTTCAAAACCAAGTGAGGCCAATTTTTCTTTTGCAGTTTCGGGATTATATTCGTATTTAACCACACTATTTTGATCATAATAGGATGATCCGCTTGGATATCCTCCATGCCAGGCCTGAGTTAGAGGACCAGGGAAAGCAACATTTGCTATTGCATCTCTGCTTATACTGTGAGAAACCGCTTCTCTAAAAGCTTTTTCTCTAAATAATTCTCTCAGCTCTGCATCTCGATCATTTTCTACACTTAAATAACGGGAAAGATTCATTGAAATATGATAACCAATTCCAAATGGTCCAAATTCAATTTTAAATGGTGCATCTTCCTCTAATGAAGCCTGTCTAACCATACTGAATGTTTGAGGATTTTCTAGATTTGTTCTGTCAGCCGAACCTCCAATTAAATTCATAGTTCTAATATCACCAGATTCAACCTCATTAAAACGAACCTCACTTAAATATGGCAGCTGATTACCTTCTTCATCTACCTGCCAGTAGTATGGATTGCGAACCATTACCAGCTGTTGTCCTGCTTCATATTTTGTAGGAACCCAGGGACCTAAAGTAACTAAAGGTAAATCATCAGGTGGAGTTGCATTTACAAAATCATCATAGGATGCATCTTCATTATAATCAGGATGAAAATTCTTGTAGACATGTTTTGGTGAAACAGCGAAATCTAAATAATCCATATTATAAAAGGCATGAACAGGCTTTTCTATTCCAAAATGCCACTTAATTGTATAATCATCAACTTTTTCTAATTCAGTCTGCTGACCACCATATACCCAGGCCTCTTTACTACCAAAGGTTGGGATGTTGTCATTTAAAATTAAATCATTATAAGTAAATAATACATCATCAGCAGTAAATAGCTCTCCATCAGACCATTTTATTCCCTCTAATAAATTCATTGTTAAAGTTTTTCCATCTGCTGACCATTCCCAGCCAGTTACAAGATTTGGTAATGGATCAGGTTGTTCCAGCATCCACATTGGGCCGGAAACTAATAGAGATTCCTGTACTATCTGATTAATTCCAAACCAGCCCTGAGTTTTCTGAGCTCCCCAGTTCCAACTGGCAACAGGTACGGCAAAAGTATCACGCCAGACACCACCATATTCTCCAACTCCGTCAGCCATTATATTGGATTTCACCACTCTTGGTACTTTTGGCAGACGTTCTTCAACCGGTGGCAGTTCACCAGAATCTACAAGAACTTTTAGTTCCGGAGCTTCACTGTATGAATCTAAACTTTGATTAACCCACATTTCCTCTTTTGAAAACTGACCAGCAAATTTCTTCTCCTCTGCGCCAACAACTACAGTGGATAAAACAATAATTAGTGAAATAAATATTACTAATGATTTCTTATTAAACATTTTTTCCTCCTTTAGATTTTTGGCCTATTACTTACTTAAAAATTCAAAATATTTTGTTCCCAAAAATTTATCACTCTCCCCTGGCTGAACTTATAATCTTATAAACTTATTATTCTAATTTTTTGCTTCTCTAATTTAATAATTCAAGACTTAATTGAAAACTCCTTCTTTTTTCATGAAATTTTTTTAGTTTTTTTCATGAAAACTTATGAAATATTTTTATATTAGCTATATCAAGGCAAAAAAAATCCCTTAAGTGCTTATTTAAAAGCACTTAAGGGAAACTCTATAATATATTTATTCAAATTAAAATTGGTGTTTGAATTTTATAATTTAATTACATTTTATATAATTCTCTAAAATCTATTAAATAAAAAAGGCAGATTTCTCCGCCTTTTTAAACTATATACTACTTTTTTATCTAATTTTTTTCAATATCAATATCTTTTCTCTTAGCTTTATACATTGCAGCATCAGCATTTTTAATTAACACTTCTAAATCTTTACTGTCTTCAGGATAAAAACTAACACCTGCACTAATACTAATAGAAATTTCTTTGCTATCTACAAAAAGTGGTTTTTTTAGGTCTCTAACTAGTCGTTTTGTCACTTTGATGACCTTATCTTTGGAACTCAGATCAGACAGAGCAATCACAAATTCATCTCCACCCATACGCGCCTTTAAATCATCAGCTTTTAGACTGTTCTCCATTCTGGAAGCAATACTTTTTAAAACTCTATCTCCCATATCATGCCCATAATTATCATTTATTTCTTTAAATTCATCAATATCAATAAAAATAATTCCGATATTATTTCCTGAAAAATCAGCTTTCTCCTTCAACTTTTTAAACTCTTCTACAAAGTATTTTCGATTTGCCAGTCCGGTTAGTTTATCGTGATAGGCCTGGTGCTCAAACTTTTTTAATAAGTAAACTACAATAGCTATAAAACCAGCAAAAAGCGCTGCCAGTAAAACTATATTTACTGCAAATAATTTTCTATGTCCAATTATTTCTGACTGCATTATCTGATCATTATATACTATTCCCACCACATAAGAATTCCAGCCCTGCTCATTTTCGTCGTCACTTACTAAAGCCGGGAAAAAGCGATAACTGTGCTGAATTTCCTCTATATTCCGGGAATTTTCCTGCAGAGAATTATTAATTACTGCCTGTCTTGCTAATCCTTCTTCAAATTCTGGCACATCAGGATTTAAATAGGGTTTTTTACTATTCCTTAGTTTAGCTACCTGGTGGTTAATTGGCTCCACACTGTAAAAAGCAATATCTTCTACAAGCTCATATTCTGATGTTAAAGCTGCTGCCTCTTTAAACAGGTTTAAACTCTGAAAGGAGGGATATTGATCTTCAATGCTGACACTGAGCTCAAATAAATACTGATTATCCGGACTCGGCATATAGCTGTACTTTTTTATCTCGCCAGCCTGAGTTGAAATATCGATTCGATCAACCTCAAATTCACTGCCTGTCATTCGTTCTCGCAAAACTGTGGCAAAACTGCCAAATTTAGAAAAATCAAGACCAAGATCTTCCTGATAGGTAGTTTTGATAATTTTTAAATCCCGGTTAACGATATAAATATCATATCCTGAGAAATTCTGCTGCATCTCTTCTAAATCCCAGCTATTGACATCTGGATTATCCCGGTATTTTTCCACCATCAGCTCAGAATACTCTCGCATCTCAGCGTTCAACTGCTGCTCGGCAATTTTATAGGCATCATTGATATAATTTACTGTCTGAATAATATTTTTCTCAACCAGCTGCTGCTGACTGTTATATTTGTCTTCTACTACTTCTCTAATGTTGGTGTATTGAGTTGAAAATATATAAATCATGATCAGGGCCAGCAGTATAATTATTATGTACTTAAATTTGCTCAACAATTTTTCCAATCTAGTCCCTCCTAAAAGCGGTACTGCACAGAATTTTCTCCTTTAGCATCAACAAGTTCAGCAAAAATTAACCCAACTGTTTTACTATATTATAGCATAAAATCTTTAAAAAGGCACTAATAAAAAAATAAGGTACCGGTTACTTGGATATTTCATCCAAATGTCCGGTACCTTATGTGAAAGTATTCTTTTTAACCAGGTCCAAAACGGCCGTTTTGGACCTGGTTCATATAAGTTGGTACGTATAATTTTTACTTATGCCTCTTTTTAAGTTCTGCTCTTATCTGGTCGGGAGTGATGCCCCTTTCGGCAAGCAAGACCAGCATATGATAAACTAGATCTGCTGATTCGTAAATCAGCTCATCATCTGGCTCATTTTTGGAGGCAATTATCACCTCGGCTGATTCCTCTCCGACTTTCTTTAAAATCTTATCAATACCCTCTTCAAAGAGATAAGTTGTATAAGATCCTTCCGGCATTTCTTCTTTGCGGCTCAAAATTAGATCATAGAGAAAATCAACTACTTTTTCGGTTTCGAACTCTGATTCTATCTTTTGAGCCTGCTGCTGCATTTCCATCATTTCTTCAGCTCTAGCATCAGTGTCTTCTGCAATTTTGCGGTAAAAGCAGGAAGTTTTGCCTGTATGGCAGGCTGGTCCGGCTGGATCGACCAAAAATAAAATTGTATCCTGATCACAGTCATAATAAATTTCTTTTATTTCCTGGGTATTACCAGAAGTCTCTCCTTTATGCCATATTTCCTGACGGGAGCGGCTGTAAAAAACTGTTTCTCCTTTTTCTAAACTCAGATTAAGAGATTCCTCATTAACATAAGCAACCATCAGTACATCCTTAGTCTGATAATCCTGAACGACAGCAGGCATTAAACCCTGCTGATTAAATTTAAAGTCTATCTCTTCTAATTTATCAATTATTTCGAGCACTAAATCACCCTGTCCTTTCTTCGCTACAAGCTTCAAAATTTATTTTTCTTCAATCCTGACTGGAACTTCAGCTTTTTCGAGCTCCGCCTTAACATCTTTAATTGCAATTTCTCCAAAGTGAAAAATTGAGGCTGCCAGTGCTGCATCAGCACCTGTTTTTTTAAAAACATCTATAAAATGCTGAATACTGCCTGCTCCTCCGGAAGCAATAACTGGAATGTTGACTGTATCAGTCACCGCCTGCAGCATCTCCAGGTCAAAACCTTCTTTGGTTCCATCAGCATTGATGCTGGTCAGGAGGATTTCTCCTGCCCCCAGACTTTCTAATTCTTTGACCCATTCAATTAGATCGATTCCGGTCTCTTTACTGCCGCCGTGGATAAATATTTCCCAGCCCTCTCCTGATTCTCTTTTTGCTGCATCAACTGCTCCAACTATACACTGGGAGCCAAATTTAAGCGCACCCTCTCGCACTAATTCTGAATTTTTAACTGCAGCTGAATTTACTGAAACCTTATCTGCTCCCGCCCGGAGAATAAACTGCATATCTTCTACAGTTCTGATTCCTCCACCAACTGTCAGCGGAATAAAAACCTGAGCTGCTACCTTTTCTACCAGCTCGGCCAGAGTTTTACGTTTTTCTTTGGTTGCAGTAATATCTAAAAAAACTAACTCATCTGCCCCCAGATCATTATATTCTTTGGCTGACTCTACCGGATCTCCGGCATCTCTTAATTCAACAAAATTTACACCTTTAACTACCCTGCCGTCTTTAATATCCAGGCAGGGGATAATTCTTTTTTTAAGCATCTTTTTCACCCAGCTTTTTTAAGACTTCTTTTAGATCAACTTTTCCCTGATAAATCGCCTGACCGGTAATTGCTCCGTAAAAATTATCTGCTGCCAGGTCATATAAATCCTGATTGGAACTGATTCCTCCGGAGGCAATTATCTTCAGCTCAGTTTCTTCCTTTAGCCTGCTTAAACCTTTAAAATCTGGTCCGCTGAGCATGCCGTCCCGGCCGATATCGGTATACAAAATATATTTAACCCCGAGGGCTTCCATCTCTCTGGCAAAATCCAGCATATCTCTCTCACTTGCCTCAAGCCAGCCAGAAGTGGCAACTTTACCATCGCGAGCATCGATGCTAACTAAAATACTTTCTGCTCCAAATTCTTCAATCATCTCTGCCAGCAGCTCGGGATCTTTAACAGCCAGGGTTCCAATTATGGCTCTTTTTACCCCAATCTCTAAAAGCCGCCTGACATCTTCTTTTTTGCGAATCCCACCACCAGTCTGAATTTTGAGCTCAGTTTCAGCTGCAATTTTTTTGATTACTGCGTAGTTCTGACTTTCTCCTGCAGCTGCTCCATCCAAGTCAACTAGATGCAGCCACTCGGCACCTTTGGCGGCAAAATCTTCTGCCACGGCCAGTGGGTCCTGACTGTAGACTGTTTTACGATCAAAATCACCCTGTTTGAGCCTGACTACCTCACCTGATTTCAAATCGATTGCCGGTAATACTATCATCTATAACAACTCCCTAAAATTCTGCAAAAGTTGAATTCCATTATCCCCGCTTTTTTCCGGGTGAAACTGAAAAGCAATTACATTATCTTTTCTGATCACTGCCGGTACAGTAGATCCATAACCAACTGCAGCTAAAACCTCATCTGTAACTTCTGCCAGCTGATAGGAATGAACAAAATAAAAATGAGGATTTTCAGGTAAATCTTTAAATAAAGGATCATCCTTTATTATCTCCAGCTGATTCCAGCCCATATGGGGAACCTTGTACTCAGTCTCCATTTTGATAATATCGCCTTTAAGCAGGCCCAGGCCGGCAGTCTTTTGATCCTCAAATCCACACTCAAATAAAAGCTGCATTCCCAGACAGACACCCAAAAATGGCTTACCAGTGGCTACAAATTTTTCTATAAAATCAACAAAATTATTTTCTTTTAACCTCTTCATTGCTCCGGGGAAGGCTCCTACTCCGGGAAGCACCAGCCCATCATATTTAGCTAGCTCTTCAACTTTTCCTTCTTCTAAGATAACCGTCTCTTCCCCCACAAACTCCAGTGCTTTTTGAATACTGTTTAAATTTCCAGCTCCATAATCAATTATCGCAATCACTTAGAGCACACCCTTTGTGGAAGGTATTTTATCTGATTCAATTTTAACTGCATCTTTAAGAGCTCTGGCCAGAGCCTTAAAAACCGCCTCAATCTGATGGTGACAGTTATCACCATGCAAAATTTCTAAGTGGAGGGTAATCCCCGCATTAAAGGCAAAAGCCCGCATAAACTCTACTACCATCTCCGAAGGAAAATCTCCAACCATTTCTCTTGTAAAGGGAAGATCTGTATATAAATAAGGACGGCCGCTGATATCAACTACCGCTCTGACCAGTGTTTCATCCAGAGGTACTAGTGCACTGCTGAAGCGGCTGATTCCCTTTTTGTCACCCAGAGCTTTGGCAAAAGCTTTGCCGAGAGCTATTCCAGTATCTTCAATACTGTGGTGCTGATCAATGTGAAGGTCACCCTTGACCGAAAGCTCCAGGTCAATATTACCGTGGCGGGCAATCTGGTCTAACATGTGGTCAAAAAAGCCAACCCCGGTTTTAATATCACTTCTGCCTTCTCCATCCAGATTCACACTGGCAATTATCTCTGTTTCTTTAGTTTTTCGCTGTTCAACTGCTACCCGATCTCTACTCATTATAAATCACTCCTAATTTTGCTGCTTAAATTCTGCAAAAGCTGCAAGCACAGCCTCATTTTCTTCGCTGCTGCCAACCGTTATTCTCAATGCCGCCGGTTCTTTACTGTAAGATCTAATTTTAATTCCCCGGCTGTTTAAAATCTTTTTAAATTCTAAAGTCTTTTCTCCCTCTATGTATAAAAAATTGGCCATTGAAGGATAGAGCTGCCAGCCCTGAAAAGAGTTCAGCTTCTGATAAAGCTTCTGCCGCTCAGCTTTGATAAATTCAATTCTTTCTTTTATAATATCATCATTTTCAATGATTAGACAAGCCAGCAGATCTGTCAGACTGTTTAAATTATATGGTTTTAGGACTTTTTTGAGTTCTTCAACCAGCAGCTGATTACCGTAGAGATAGCCAAAACGAATCCCGGCCAGGCCAAATGCTTTGGAAAAAGTTCTAGTTACTGCCAGGTTGGGATAATTTTCTACCTCAGGCATCAGATCAAAATCATTAAAATCAGCATAAGCTTCATCGACTATCAGCGGGCCAGCAAAATAATCAGCCAGTTTTAAGATCAGCTCCCGCGGAATAATCTCTCCAGTTGGATTATTGGGAGAACAGAGAAAAATCAGTTTTGGCCCCAGTTTGTCAATTTTAGCCTTTAAATTTTCAAAATTAAAATTCTTATCCAGAGGTACTTCCACATACTGACCCCCACTTAATTCTGTAAAATACTGATACATCGAAAAAGTTGGAGCCTGAGAAAGTACTACATCTCCTGGCTCGACAAAACTTCTGATTAAAATATCAAGGATTTCATCAGAACCATTACCGATAATTATTTCTTCAGTACTGACCGATTTCGCTAACTCTCTGCTGAGGTAGGAAGCCAGCTTCTGCTGCAGCCTCTCCGAATAAATCTCAGGATAGCGGTTAATATCGTGCTGGTCAAATTCTGCTTTAAACTTATCTTTAATTTCCTGGGGCAGGTCAAAGGGAGATTCGTTTCCTGATAAATTAATCTTCACCTCAAAATTATCCTTTTCTCCCTGATAAGGAGAAATTGCCCTGACTTCAGGCCGCAACAGATCTTTTAGACTTTTTTCCTTCTTATTTAAATTATTACTGTTCATTTTTTCCTCCTTTAATGATAAATATCATCATTAGTCGTTTGTATAATGTCTAAGGCCCGAAATAACAGGGCTCATGACATAAATTTTTGGTGACTTCCTCCTTAAGATATGGTATAATATAGTTAGAAATACTAAAAATACCACACACTAAAAGGAGGAAATCATAATGTCTTTTAATTCTAAAAAGCAATTGTCTTTCGGTGATCTTTATGAACAGGCCAAAGATTGGGCTCAAAATGATAAACCTCAATTCCTTGAAATGCTCGATCAATATCTTGATTTATCTGAATTTATTCCTGCCAGTTTC
>NZ_QBLR01000280.1:0-4440 GCF_003070835.1 Halanaerobium sp.
TTCAAGATCCTTCCTCTTCTTTAAATCCAGTATTCACAATTCAAAATCAAATTGAAGAAGTTTTAAAAATGTATAGAAAAGCTTCTAAAAAAGAATTTAAAGATATAGTCATTGAAGAACTTAAAAAAGTTAAATTACCTGATGCTGAAAATCTTTTATCAAAGTATCCCCATGAGCTTTCAGGAGGAATGAAACAAAGAGTTATGATCGCCATGATGTTGGCTTGCAGTCCTTCGCTTCTCATTGCTGACGAACCAACAACAGCATTAGATGTTTCTATACAATCTCAATTTTTAAAAGTAATAAAAGAATTAAAAGAAAAATTTAAAATGACAATTTTGTATATTACGCATAATTTAGCCGTTGTAAGTGAAATTTGCGATACGGTTTCTGTTATGTATGCAGGAAGAATTGTGGAAACAGCTTCTGTACACAATATATTTAAAAACCCACAGCACCCTTATACAAATAAATTGATACACAGTATACTTGGTGTTGAAACCACTTTGGAGGACCTTGAAGAAATTCCAGGATCAGTACCAAGGCTTATAAATCCCCCTAAAGGCTGTAGATTTCATCCAAGATGCGAAGAAGCTGTAGATATTTGTTCTAAAGAAAGACCTTATTTAAAAGAAATATCAGAAAATCATATTGTAGCATGTCACAGAAGGTGATTAATGTGGAAAATAATACTATTTTAAAAATTGAGAATCTCAAAAAATATTTTAAAAGTACCAAAGGGATAGTAAAAGCCGTTGATGGCATATCTTTAGAAATTGAGAAGGGCGATACTTTTGGATTAGTTGGAGAATCTGGTTGTGGAAAATCGACTTTTGTCAGAACTATTCTGAAATTAATTAATCAAACAGATGGGAAAATCTTCTTTAGAAATGAAGACATATCATCTTTTGATAAGAATACTTCAAGAAAACTAAGAAAGATTATGGGTATGGTCTTTCAAAATCCTCATTCTTCATTAAACCCAAGAATGACAGTATACGACACTATTTCTAGACCTTTGTTAATTCATAAAATTACTAAAAACAAACGAGATACGACTATAAAAATTGTCGAATTGTTGAAATCGATGGGGTTACAAGCAGAGCATATGATAAGATTCCCTCACGAATTGAGTGGTGGACAAAAACAGAGAATAGCTATAGCTCGTGCTTTAGCAGTTGAACCTGAAATAGTATTTTTGGATGAACCAACTTCTGCTTTAGATGTCTCTGTACAGACCAAAATATTAAAATTATTGGAACAAGCCAAAAAAGATAGAGATTTAACTTATTTCTATATTTCGCATGATATCAACTTGATAAGGGTAGTTTCGAACAAAATTGGGGTTATGTATTTAGGAAAAATGGTTGAAACTGGTCAAACTCAAAAAATATTTGAAAAACCTTTACATCCATATACACAAGGGTTATTTAAATCAGTTCCTGAGCCCGACCCTGACAAAAAGCTTCCTGAAGATATGTTGACTGGAGAGGTTCCATCTCCAATAAACCCACCGAACGGTTGTAACTTTCATCCGAGATGTCCATATGCAAAGTCTATCTGTAAAGAAAAGGAACCAGAATTAAAAAGTTATGAAGATGGTAGATTAATTGCCTGCCACCTTTATTTAAAATAAATTAAGGGGGTAAAACATGAGAAAATTATTTTTTGTATTTTTATTGTCTATTTTGTTGTTATCAACACTTGGTTTGGCAAGAGATACTGTATTAATCGCTATACAAGCAGAGCCATCCAAGCTTAATCCTATAACTTATCAGGATACAGAAGCCGATTTTGTACTCAGCCAAATCCATGACCCACTGGTAGAACTAACTGAGAGTGGAGATTATACATCTGAAGGTGCTGTAATAGAATCTTATTCTTTATCAGAAGATGGTAAAACATATTCTTTTAAGATTAAAAAAGGTATTAAATTCCATAATGGAGAAGAATTAAACGCCGAAGATGTTAAGTTCAGTTACGAGTCTTTTATGGATGAAACTTTAGGATCTCCCCATAGAGATTACTATTCTGATATTGATGAAGTAGTTGTTATAGATGATTACACTGTTGAAGTAAGACTTAAAAACAGAAACGTTACGTTTTTAACTTCAGCAAGATTAAGGAACAAGGTTCTTCCAAAAGATTATATTGAAGAAGTAGGATGGGAAGGTTATGAACAACATCCAATAGGCTCAGGACCTTATGAATTCGTTAGACATGACCCAGGACAGAGAATTGTCTTGAAAAGATTTGATGATTATTGGCAAGGACCAGCAAAAATTCCTAATTTGGAATTTAGATTCTTCCCGGAACTAACATCAGCTATAATGGCTTTACAAGCAAAACAAATTGATTTTATAGCAGAATTACCAGCAGAAGAATTTAAAGCTCTTCAAAACAACCCTTCTTTAGATTTAGGGTATGGAACCTATCAAAAATTTGAAGATCACAGAATTGTATTTAACAGAAGACCAGATTCAGTTTTTTCAGATGTAAAAGTTAGACAAGCTGTTGCTTATGCTATAAATAGAGAGGAAATAATAACTTTGACTATGGGGGATATGGCTGTTCCAGCTGTTGGAAGAATTCCTAACTTCCACGAAGCTTATTCACCTGATATACCAGCATATGAATATGACCCGGAAAAAGCAAGAGAATTGTTAAAAGAAGCTGGTTATCCAAACGGCTTTACCACAAAAATTTTTGCGCCCTCAAACTATAGAGAAAGAGTTTTAGAAGTACAACAAATTCAAAGGCAATTAGCAAACGTTGGAATTCAAGCAGAAGTGGTTGCTATAGAATGGGGAACTTATCTAGACGTAACAGCTGAAGGAGAAGCTCCTATGTTTAGAGAAAGATGGTCTGCTACATCACCTTCTCCATTTAGTTTTGTAGAAAGTTGGCACAGTGAATCTTCATGGAATTCAATTTTTGGGACATATCATAATGATGAAGTTGATAAATTAGTAGACCAAATCAAAGTAACTGTTGACCCTGAAAAAAGATGGGAATTGTACAGAGAAGTGCAAAGAATTGCGATGGAAGATGCTGTGTGTGTTCCTTTATACTGGCCAATTGCTGGAGAAGCTTATAACAATGAAATAAAAATACCAGAGTACCTTTGGAATGTATTCAAAAGACCTATTTACTATGTAAATGAATGGTCATTCAAATAATTATTTTTAAGGCAGCTTAATTGCTGCCTTTTTATAAAGGAGTTTTAGAATGAATATTAATGATATTAAAAAATATATATCTAAAATAATAGATGAAAATAAAGAAGATATTTTTAGTGTTTCAAAATATCTTAAAGACAATCCAGAAATAGGTTTCAAAGAAGAAAAAGCATATGATTTTCTCACACAAAAATTAAGTAGTTTAGGTTTTGAAATCGACAACCCAACAGAGAAACTTCCAACTTCTTTTCTTGGGAAGAAGTCTGGTTTATCCCATTACAAAAAAATAGCAATTTTATTTGAATACGACGCACTACCAACAATAGGACATGGTTGTGGACATAATATGATCTCAGCTATTAGTTACGGTGCTTCTCTCGCATTATCCAAAATTGATGATTTAAAAGGGGATATTTATGTTGTTGGGTGTCCGGGTGAAGAAAATGGGGGAGGAAAAGTTATTTTAACCAATGAAGGAATTTTTGACAATTTTGATGTTGCCATGATGATTCATCCTTCAACAGAAAATAAAGTTTATTCAACCTCCTTGGCATTAGATGCAATTAAGTTTTCTTACAAAGGTCAAACAACTCATGCTTCAGCATCTCCAGAAAAAGGAGTTAACGCTTTAGATGCTGTTATTCATCTATTTAACGGAATAAATTATTTAAGACAATACTTAAAAGATGGAACAAGGATTCACGGGATAATCTCAAATGGTGGCGAAGCTCCAAATGTAATTCCAGACTATGCAGAAGCTAAATTCTACTTCAGAGCAAAAACGAGAGAATATTTAGACGATGTAGTGAAAAAAGGTATAAACATAGCTGAAGGAGCTTCTAAAATGACTGGAGCGGAATTATCTTGGGATTATTATGAACTTTCAAACGATGATTTAAGACCTTCAAAAAAATTATCAGAAACTTTCAGAAAAAATTACATGGAACTCGGTATAAAAAATATAGAACCAGATTCAGAAGGGGGAGGGTCTACAGACGTTGGAAATGTAAGTCACAGGATTCCAGCAGTTCATCCGTATATTTCTATAGCTCCCAAGCACTCCATATCAGGTCATACTGTTGAATTTAGGGATGCAACTTTATCTAAAAAGGGTAAAGAAGCTACTTTACAAGCTGCTAAAGCGATTGCTTTTACAACAATAGATTTATTGTATGAACCAAATTTGCTTAAAAATATTAAAGAAGATTTTGAAAAAAAGGAAACGGAGCCAATTCCCACTCCTTTCAAGACCTAGCTAGCG
>NZ_QBLR01000024.1:0-27697 GCF_003070835.1 Halanaerobium sp.
TTGAGCTGAGATCATTTAAGGCCTGCTCTGCATACTCTCTGCTGGGAGCTTTGTAAATTTTCTTTAAATCTGTAACTATTTCATCTGTATGTTTCTTTTTAACTTTTTTTAGTGTGTTACGAACCTTGTGAACTACACAGCGTTGAACATCTGCTTTTGGATATACTTTAAGAAATGCGTCAGTTAATCCTGGTAAGCCATCCATAACGCCTAAAAGCACCTGTTCTACGCCTCTGGATTTCAGGTTCATCAGTACTTCCTGCCAGAGTGTAGCTGACTCTGTTACACCAATGTAGAAGTCCAGAATCTCTCTATAGCCTTCTTCATTGATTCCAATGATTATATATGCTGATTCATTACCAACATGCTCTCGGCGAATCTTGATGCTTAAAGCATCAATGAAGAGCACGCTGTAGCGTTTTTCTAAGGGTCTATTTTTCCATTGTTCAATTTCTTTTACTGCTATATCTGTCAGGTTGCTGACACTGGTAGCACTGTATTTCTGACCATACATTTGCTCAATTAAATTAGCGATATCACGAGTGGATAGACCTCTGGCATACATTTGAATTACAGTCTGCTCCAGCCAGTCATCACGGCGTTTATATGGCTCAAATAGAGCAGTTTGAAAATCATTATTTCTGTCTCTTGGGACTTCTAGTTTTTCAATGACACCATATTTAGTTTGGAAATTACGAGAATAGTTGCCATTACGGCTATTACCAGAGTTCTTACCAGCAGAATCATATTTATCGTAATTGAGAAATTCAGTTAATTCACCTTTAAGCATTTTTTCGATAAAATTTTTGATTAAATTATTGATCATATCGTCAATATTCACTTGACCATTATTGGGGTTATCAGTTATACTTTTCATGAGGAGTCCTCCTAGTGGTTTTATTTTTTATTTCGTCAATAAATATATTCAACCACTCAAAGAAGGATTCCTCTTTTTTATTTTAAAAAATCGCTAAATTTAATTTACACAACTTATTATACAATACTAAAATCCACTTAAACTATTAAAATTAAGTTAAATTTTAACTTAATTTGTTTTAAAAAGCAGGAAAAAAACTTTTTAAACAGAATGATATATAGTAAGAGGAAGTATTCTGTTTTACTGAAATTTATCAGTAATTGTTCTTGACAGAACTGAATCTAGAATGCTATACTATTAACAGTAATGATTATTAATAATTGGAGGTATGTAAAAATGGTAAATAATGATCAAACAGCTCAAAATTTACGTTCCGCTTATGCTGGAGAAAGTATGGCTTATCAGCGCTACATAGTTTGGGGCGAGAAAGCTAAAGAAGAAGGTTTCGAAAATGTAGCTTTACTTTTTAAAGCTATTGCCAATGCTGAGCAGGTTCACGCTGGTAATCACTTTAGAGCACACGAAAATGAAGAAGGTGGATTTTTAGTTGCCGGTGGAGGAGAATTTGGCTATGGCAGTACTTCCGAAAATCTTGTTGGTGCTATTGCTGGTGAAGAAGGCGAAATTGAGCAGATGTATCCTGCTTATAGTCTGGTTGCTAAAGAACAGGGAGAATCTGATGCAGTTCGCTCATTCCACTATTCTTTAGAGGCTGAACAGATCCATGCAAAGTTATATAGAGAAGCCAAAGAACATGTTGATAAAGGTGAAGACATTGAATTAGAATATGTAAGTATCTGTCAGGTTTGTGGACATACAGTAGTTGATGGTGTACCAGAAAAATGTCCTGTTTGTGGAGAACCCAGTTCCAAGTTCCGTAAGTTTACTAAGTAATTAATTGTTAAGTCAATAAAGTTTTCTAACTCACTTTAATTATCTATAAAGTAAGTTTAGATTATTAAGAATTACTAAAATTATAAGGAGGAATTTTAAATGGGTTACTATGATCTCAAGAAATTAGAAAATACTGGAGAAGACAAGACAGCTTTAGAGAAGAAACATGTTCCTTACATTCAGTGTCCTGATAAAGTTAAAAAAGGTGAATATTTTGATGTGAAAGTTACTTTTGGTAAGGAAATCACTCATCCAATGGGAACTGATCACTATATTCAGTATTTTGATCTTTATGCTAATTATGCAAGTCTGGCCAGAGTAGATTTTACACCAGATATGAAAGCAGAAGCAACATTAACTGTTAAATTAGAAGAATCCTGTGATTTAAATGTATATGCATTCTGTAATTTACACGGTCACTGGGAAGGTTCCAAATCAATCGAAGTTGTTGAATAAATAATAAATACAAATAGTATAAATAAGTACTTAATTGCCGCCCCTTGTGGGCGGTTTTTTTCGTTAATAGGTAAATTTTTAAAAAAGATATTTACAAAAAGAGATTTATCTGTTATAATTTATTTAAACAATAATTTACTTAATTAAATAATTATTTAAAAAATGGAGGTGCTCAAAATAGAAAAGTTAACTGACAGAGAAAAAGAAGTATTCGAACTAATAAAAAAAGATGCCACTATTAGCAGAGAAGCAATTGCCGAAAAGCTTGCTATTTCGGAATCAGCAGTGGGAACTTATATCCATCATTTAAGTAATAAAGGTTATCTTCTGGGTAGAGGGTATATTACTGCACCAGAAGAAAAAATTGTGGTTGTTGGGGGAGCTAATCTGGATATAAAAGGTTACAGTCCTAATTATATTAAAGGAAGTTCCAGTCCTGGCTGGATAGAAGAAAGCTCCGGAGGAGTTGGCCGCAACATTGCAGAGGACATGGCACTTTTGGGACAGGAAGTAGTCTTGCTTACAGCAATCAGTAATGATCATTTTGGCCAAAAATTAAGAGAAGAGACGAAAGATTCAGGGGTTGATATTTCACACTTTAAGATATCTACCGCTCAGGAGCATAAAACAGGAGTTTATCTGGCTCATCTTGATCAAGAGGGGGATTTAATCGGAGCAGTTAATGATATGCGAATTTTAAAAGAAATAGATAGTAACTATCTACAGGATAAAAGAAAGATTATTGAAACTTCAGCAATGGTTATTTTTGATACTAATTTGGAAGAAAGCACAATTAGCTATCTTCTGGAACTCTGTTCAGCTAAGAAAATGATTAAAATAGCTGATGCTGTTTCGGTAGAAAAAGCACTCAAATTAAAAGGTAAACTGACTAATCTTGATTATTTAAGAGGAAATCTTGATGAAATTGAGGTTATGCTGGGCATTGTTACAGTGGAGAAAGCTGAACTGGCTCGGAAATTAAGCCTGAAAGATAGAATAGAGAGAGTTCGAAATTTCTATAAACAAAATGCGGATCTGCCGGAGCTAATTATTAGTACCGGTAAGGATGGAGCTTATTATTTGAGTCATCAGGATAAAATGGTGAAATTGAAACATTTTCCGGCAGCTTCAATTAATATGGAAGAGATTGTTGAAACAACAGGTGCTGGAGATGCACTTACAGCCGGTCTGGCAGCAGGGATTATGAATAAACTTTCTATCGATAAGGCTATAGAACTTGGGATTAAAGCTTCTGCATTGACGGTGAAATCAGAATTGACCTGTAATCCGGATCTGGCAGAGTTAATGTAATTATAAAGTTTTTTGGTTAAATTTATGAATTTAAAATTGGAGGTTAAATAATGAAGAATTTAGAAAAATACTTAGAAATTAAAGATGATGTTAAAGAAGCAATTGAAGCCGGTAAAGCTGTAGTAGCTTTAGAATCAACCATTATTGCTCATGGAATGCCTTATCCCAAAAACATTGAGACCGCGTTAGAGATTGAAGATATTATCAGGCAGAATGGAGCAGTTCCAGCGACAATAGGTATAATTGATGGTCAGATAAAAGTGGGGCTGACTAAAGAAGAAATCGAGTTTTTAGGAAAATCAGATGAAGTTGTGAAAGTTAGCAGAAGAGATTTTCCTTTAGTGCTGGCAGAAAAAAGACATGGTGCTACCACGGTTGCTGGAACAATGATTGCAGCCGATCTAGCAGGAATTAAAATCTTTGTAACTGGTGGTGTTGGTGGAGTTCACAGAGGAGCCGAAAAAACTTTTGATGTTTCAGCAGACTTAGAGGAATTAAAAAAGACTTCAGTCGCTGTAATTGCTGCAGGAGCAAAATCAATTCTTGACCTTGGTTTAACTCTGGAAAAGTTAGAAACCTTTGGTGTTCCTGTGCTCGGCTATCAAACTGCAGAATTACCTGCTTTTTACAGCCGCCACAGTGGTTATAACTGTGATTACCGCTTAGAGAACCCCGAGCATACAGCTGATATTTTAAAGGCGAAATGGGATCTGGGACTAGAGGGGGGAGTTTTAATTGCAAATCCAGTACCAGAGTCAGATGAGATTGAATACTCTGTAATCAACGAGAAAATTGAACAGGCTCTGGCTGAAGCTAAAGAAAATGAGATTAAAGGTAAGGAATTAACTCCATTTCTTTTAGACAGAATTAAAGAAATAACTGGCGGAAAAAGTCTGGAAACAAATATATCTCTGGTTAGAAATAACGCAGTAGTAGGCGCCCAAATTGCCAGAGCATTTGCAAATAAAATCTAGTAAAATAAATATTATAAGTTAAGTGATATTACTATTTAAAACCACTGCGAGAGCGGTGGTTTTTCAATTTGTAATTAAATTGACATTAAACGAGTTAAATCAGATGATAAGATATAATTACAGGGCATATAAATAATAACTATTCTTGATTGATATACTTATATTATTGTGATAATATTAATTAAAAGATGCAGAGATGTCATAATCAGGAAGTGAAAAAAATGAGGAATTATATTATAAAAAGATTACTGCTTTTGATTCCTATAATTTTTATTGTAGCTGTAATTGCTTTTTTTATTACAAATTTGATGCCCGGTGATCCGGTTCGTGTTATATTAGGCAATATGGCAACAGAAACTGAAGTTGTAAGGGTAAAAGAGAGTCTTGGTTTAGATCAACCCTTAATTATGAGATTTTTTAGATGGCTGGCAAATATAATAAAAGGAGATTTTGGTGAATCACTGTATTTAAATGCTCCGGTTGCAAAAGTTTTGATTGAGCGGATGAGGCCCACCTTTTTAATTGCTATTCTGGCTGAAATACTGGGGATAAGTGCCGGTATTCTTCTGGGTATACTGGCAGCAGTCAACCACAGAAAAATTTTAGACCAATTTTCGATTACTGTTTCTCTTTTAGGAATTTCGATACCCAGCTTCTGGCTGGCTTTGATGTTAATGTTTGTGTTTTCTGTCAGATTGGGCTGGTTTCCTGTAAGCGGCTATGAACCTTTTATTGAGGTTGGATTTAGTAGTTTTCGCTATTTAATTTTACCTGCAATAACACTGGCCTTTATGCAGGCAGGCCTAATTGCAAGAATGACTAGAAGTGCCATGCTTGATACTCTCAAACAGGATTATATAAGGACAGCCAAAAGCAAAGGCTTATCAACTAAAATTATTGTTTTTAAACATGCTTTAAAAAATTCTATGCTGCCGGTAATTACTGTAATTGGTCATAACTTTGCAGTGTTGCTGGGAGGAACCTGGATTGTAGAGACTATTTTTGTGATACCCGGTACTGGTTTTATGGCGATAAATGCGATTATGCGACGAGACATACCTGTTATTCAGGCTTCGATTATCTTTGTAGCAGTTATTTATGTGATTTTGAATTTGTTTGTTGACTTAAGCTATGCTTTTTTAAACCCAAAAATTCGCTATCATTAAGGGGTAATAAATTGTTATTTTTAAAGAAATATAAAAAATATGAACATCCATATATCACAACCTCAATAATTATTCTGATTATTATTGCTTTTTTAAGTCTTTTTGCTCCCCTGCTGACAGACTATAATCCTGTTCGTAATGATGCTCGCAATCGGCTTCAGCCACCTTCTTATCAGCATTTTCTGGGCACAGACCAGTTTGGTCGTGATGTTTTTACGCGTATTCTTTATGGAATTCGAACTTCGATGGAGGTTGGACTGGCAGTTGTGCTGCTAACAGTCATTTTTGGTGGGATTGTGGGAGTGATGGCAGGATATTATTCCCAAATAGATAAAATTGTAATGCGGATTCTGGATGCCTTGATGGCGTTTCCCGGAATTATTATTGCCATTTCGCTGGCAGCTATCTGGGGAGCTGGTAAATTAAATATTATCCTTGCCTTATCTTTTGCCTATTTTCCCAAGATGGCAAGAATAGTTCGGAGTGCTGTAATATCAATTAAAGATTTGGATTATGTTGATTCTGCCAGATCTGTAGGGGCAAAGGATTCAAGAATAATCTTTAAATATATATTAAAAAATTCGGCATCTCCAATCATGGTTCAGGCCACTTTTAATTTTGCTTTAGCCATTTTGGATGAGGCGGCATTGAGTTTTTTGGGGGTTGGTATTATGCCACCTGCTCCAAGTTTAGGAGCTATGGTTACAGATGCCAGGACATACATGGTAGTTGCGCCCTGGATGATACTTGCTCCAGGTATAATGATTATTTTAGCAGTTCTTTCCTTAAACTTACTGGGAGATGGACTGAGAGATTTGTTGGACCCACATTTAAAGAACACATTAAAAAAATAGAGGGGTGGAAAAATGAGGAGAAAAATAAAGATTACGGCTGTTGTTTTAATGACATTAGTTTTTTCACTGTTATTGAGCGGCAATGTTCTGGCTCAGGAAGAAGACCATTATGGTGGCACTCTTAATGCAGCGCTTCAGATGTCTGTAGCCCACCTGGATAGTGATAATTCAACTGATTCTCTGATTACAGCTATGATGAATCATGTATATGAAGGACTTTTTGAATTTGATGAAAATCTTAATTTAACTCCCCATCTGGCTGAAAGCTACCAGATAGGAGAAGATGGTCTTGTTTATGATGTTAAATTAAGAGAAAATGTGACAATGCACAATGGTCAGACGATGAATGCTGATGATGTAATTGCTTCTTTTAAAAGGTGGCTGGAGCTGAATAACGGTGGTCAGCTTGTTTCACCATATTTTGATAGGGTGGAAAAGATTGACCAATATAATATCCGTTTTAAATTTAAAGAGCCTTATGCTCCATTTTTGAATATTTTGGCTTCTCCAGTTTCTAATCAGAAGTTTGTTGTAAGAGCAGAAGAAGTTGTCAATGAATTTGGTTCTGATGTTATTGACCGCCATGTTGGTACTGGACCATATAAATATGAGGAATGGGTACCTGACCAGAAATTGGTCTTAACCCGATTTGAAGATTACAGTCCCAGTCCTCGGGAAGGTTCATTTTTTGCTGGTGAAAGAATTCCTTATTTAGATAAGATTGTATTTAATTTTATTCCTGATGCTCAGGTGAGAGTCTCTGGTGTACAGACAGGTCAGTTCCATTTTGCAGAGGAGGTTCCAAGAGATCAGTATTCTTTATTTGAAGCCAATCCTAATATAGATAATGTGATTATTTATCCGGATCGGATGTCAATGTTGATTTTTAATAATGCTAATCCACCTTTTGATAATAAATATGCGCGCCAGGCAATAGCATATGCACTCGATTTTGAAGAGTTGGGTTATGCTATGATTGGAAACCCTAAATTCTGGCGTTTAGAACCCGCCTTACATGAGGAAGGAAATCCCTGGCATGTTCCTGACGCTGGTAAAGGGATCTATGGAGTTTACGATCCTGAAAAAGCAAAAGAACTTCTTGACAGGGCAGGCTACGATGGAAGTCCAATAGTCATCTTAAGTGGTCAGGATAACGCTATGGAAAGACAGGGAGCAATTGCTATTCAGGATCAGCTTGAGAAGATTGGGGTAGAAGTTGAACTGCAGCTTTTTGATCGGCCCACTGTTGTAGAAAGAAGAGCTAAAAAAGAAGGCTGGCATATTCATCTATCTCCCTTTATTAAAATAGTTCCTGATCCCCAAATTCATCAGGGATGGACCGGTACAAACAAATGGATTAGCAATTGGGATAGCGAAGAATCACGAGAGATGGATCAGATTTTTGCAGAAATGCTGAAAGAAGTTGATCAGGAAAAGAGATATAAAATTGTAGAGCGAATGGAAGAAAAACTCTGGGATGCAGTTCCCTACTTTAATATTTTAGATTACAGCCGTCTGCATATTAAAAGAGCTGAACTCAAAAATTTCAAGGGCAGCTGGCAGCCGTTTTTCTGGAACACTTACCTGGAATAACTTTTCCAGTACTGGTAGCTATATATTAAAGTACAAAATGAATAAAAAAGCAGCAGTAAGAGGTCAATAAATTCCTCAAATCTGCTGCTTTTCTTACATAAAACGACATATTTTTGGTGGTACACAGTATCTGCATATTATTCAGCTTTGGGTATCTTATAATTTATTTTATTGAAAAAGTTTCCTAAAAGAATAGAACTAATAATAACCAGCGGAAGTGAGACACCAATTCTAATTGCTGTAAATTTGATGCCCAGAATTGATGCTTCCATAATACTCATCGGAATCATCACTAAAGAAGCTGCTGTAACATAGGTAAAGATTGAAGAATAATTTGCTCCTTTATGGTAGAGAGTATTAGCCACAGGAAAAGCAACAAAAGTTCCTCCAACTGTGGTGGCTGCCAGCAGTATAGCATAGATATATTTTTTAAAACCAGAAGTGTGACCAAAATTATTTTCAATACTTTCTCTGCTGACCCAGACATCAAATAAACCAATCAGGATAAATGCTGGGGGCAGAATAGAAACCATATCACGGGCGAAGATCATAAAATTTGCTCCAATTTTTTCACCTAAATTAAAATTCAAAAAATAAGAACCAGCAATAAAGGCTGCAAAAACAGCAAAAATATAGTAATTAATTTTATTATTTTTTTTCTTAGCCATTAGATTAACACCTCTCCGTATAGTATTCCTGTAGCAACTGCAATTATAGCTGAAATTATGAATCCAGCAATATTACGCCATACTGTTGCTTTGATTCCAAAGTATTCTTTTTCTACGGGGTAAGTAGCAACTCCAACCAGCATTAATGTAGTAATGAAAGCAGCTACTACCATATAATTGACACCTCTTGAGACCAGTATTCCTGCAAGTGGGTAGGCAATAAAACCAGGCATCATAGTAATTGAGCCAATAATTAATCCCATAATTAGACCAACAAAAGGAGCCTGTCCTCCCAGGTAGTTGATAA
Source organism: Halanaerobium sp. (assembly GCF_003070835.1). Taxonomy (NCBI): domain Bacteria; kingdom Bacillati; phylum Bacillota; class Clostridia; order Halanaerobiales; family Halanaerobiaceae; genus Halanaerobium; species Halanaerobium sp. The sequence continues at coordinate 9,101 of NZ_QBLR01000024.1, forward strand.
TAAATTGGTCTGAGATCAGTAATATAAAAGATAAAATAATTAATAATTTAAGATAAGTCCCCAGAATTTTTGAGAACTTTTTCCAGCCGATTTTTAAACCCTGGACTGTCTTTTGACGATCTGCAAAAAATGAAATCAATACTGCAATTCCTGCAATATAATAAAGTGTGTACATTTATTTCTCCTCCTTTACAATACCCTTATAGGGTATCACTATATTTATCATATGTTTAAAACAGCAGAAAAAAAGTAAAACAGATTACAATTTTTAAAATTATATCGCAAAAAATTGATATTTTATGAAGAAAGTATGAATTTTAGTCAGATAATTTGTTTGAACTGAATTAATGTATTATAATGAGCATTAGAAAAAGGAGGTAATATAAAATGAAAAAGAAATTAAGTATTTTATTAGTATTAACATTATTAGTTTTTGCTTTTGCACCTGCTTTAACTCTTGCCCAGGACACAACAGAAGATGGTCAGGAAACAGTTATTGATGATAATCAGGAAACTGTAACTGATGATCAAGAACCTGCCGATGATACAGATCAGGAAAATTTAGGGGATGAGGAATCCGCAGATGATCAGAACCAGGAAGAATCAGACATTGAAGAAGAACTTGATCAAACTTATCAAAACTTAGAAGAGCTGCTTGCAGATCTGGAATCAAATGAAGATTTAACAAGTGTAGAAAGAGTCACTTTAGAAAGAAAATTAATTGAATACGATGAAAACTTAAATATTGATAGTATTTCTTCTGTAGTTGATAAAATTTTAGCAGATGAAATTGATCTGGGTCAGGGATTTGTAATTTTAAACAATATTCAGGAGAGTGTGAAAAATGGTTTTGAAGAGGACAGGGCCTTAAAACTTATTAACAACTTTGAGGAAGAAGGTAACGGCCAATTAGCTTTTCAAACTGCTCTCGAATTACGCAAAATAAGTCGTGAAGATAGAGATGGAGAACAGGCATCAGCATTTGCTGATGAGGTGGATTCTATTATCAAAGAAAATGGAAGTATTGAAAATTCCGAATTAAAACAGCTGGCTGCAGAGTATAGAAAAGAAGCCAGAAAAGAAGAGAGAGAAAAAATGAAAGTTGAAAGAGAAAACAATTCAAATTCAATCTCTGATAATTCTTACGACCAGGAAAAAGAAAATAATGCGGTCGGAAATGGCCTGAATAAAGATAATAAAGGTAAAGGAAACTCTGAACATTCAAAAACAAAAGCTAAAGAAAAAGATAAGTCTCCCAATGATAATGCAAATCAAAACGCAAAATAAAAAAAGAAATTCCCTGCTGTAAAAGGCAGGGTTTTTTTCTTGTAATAACCACTGTTAAATGTTAAAGGTAAATTTCTAAATTAAATATGGAGAAAAGTGCGACAAATAGCAGTTCTACCTACAAAAAACCTTGCAAAATTGCGTTGAAAAATATATACTTGTGATAGCATTATTAATCTAAGCAGCAATATAAGAATATAAGGAGGAAATACGATGTCTGCAGAGAAAAAAGTCCAGTCAAAAGATGAATCAAGACTGAAACTTGATATTAACAATGTTTTTGCGGAAATGATTGGTAAGGAACATGGGATGACAGTTGAAGAATTAGAGGAAGCAAAGGATAAAGCACTTAAAGCACATCAGAATATCCTGAAAGCTGAGGCTGAGGGTGAGATGGGTTTTATGGAACTTCCTTATAAACAGAAGGAAGTCGTAAATGAATTGAAAGAAACAGCCGAAAAATTAAAAGACAAATTTGATAATTTTGTAGTTCTTGGTATTGGTGGATCTGCCCTCGGTAATATTGCGGTTCAGACTGCAATTAATGACCCCCACTATAATTTGTTTAAAGAAGCTCGTAATGGCTATCCACGACTTTTTGTAAGTGATAATGTTGATCCAGAGGGAATTAAAGCTCTACTGGATAAACTTGATCCGGAAAAAACTCTTTTTAATGTAATTTCTAAATCAGGCAGTACAGCCGAAACTATGAGTCAGTTTTTACTGGCCCGTAAGTTTGTTGCTGATGCTGTTGGAGAAGAAAAAGTGGGAGAACACTTTATTGCTACAACCAGTAAAGATTCTGGATATTTGATTGAGATTGCCGAAAGAGAAGGAATGAAAAAATTCTTTATTCCTGATAATGTAGGAGGAAGATTCTCAGTTCTAACACCGGTGGGACTTCTTTCTGCTGCTATGACCGGGGTAGATATTGAAGAACTGCTCGAGGGTGCAGCTTATATGGATCAGATCTGTCGCAAAAGTGATTTCTGGGAAAATCCAGCTCTGGTTAATGGTTTAATTCAGTATTTAGCTTATAAAAAAGGTAAAGTAATGTCTGTAATGATGCCCTACTCTGATCGTTTGCGTGATGTGGCCGACTGGTATAGACAGTTATGGGCAGAATCACTGGGAAAAGAAGTTGACCGTCAGGGTAATACAGTAAATGTTGGTCCAACTCCAATTAAAGCTCTGGGAGCAACTGATCAGCATTCACAGGCCCAGTTATATATGGAGGGACCATTTGATAAGATTATTACCTTCCTTGAGGTAGAAAACTTTGCTGAAGAATTAGAGATTCCAGGTGCTTATAAAGATCTTGATGGAGTTGGTTATCTGGGAGGACACAGTTTTGCAGAGTTAATTAATACTGAAAAATGGGCAACAGAACTTGCTTTAAATAAGAGAAATAGAATGAACCAGACTGTTAAAGTTCCTGAGGTAAATGAGTTTACTCTGGGACAGTTATTTTATTTCTTTGAATTTCAGACAGCTGTAACAGGAGAACTGCTCAATATTAATACATTTAATCAGCCTGGAGTTGAACTGGGTAAAAATTATACTTATGGTATTTTTGGTCGTGATGGCTATCAGGATAAAAAAGATGAATTTGATAGTTCTGCAGAGCATAAAGACGATTTGATTCTGTAAAAGGATTTAAAAATTATATTGAAAGTAAATTATTATAAGTAGGTAAGTCTATCCACCCGAATTGATTTTGGGTGGATAACTTTGCTTATTCTAATTTAATTAATGTCGGAGGAATTACTATGAGCAAGGAAACTCGGGAGAATAACAAAATACAGAAGGAAAAGCTTTTTAAAGATACTGTGCCGCGCTCAAGGGTGCAGCTTGATATTGTTAAAAGAGTCAGGGCGGCAATTGATAATATGCCAGCAGAACTTCCTGAAAAGATAATTTCATATCAGGATGTTATTAGAGAGGATGGCGAATATTATCTTCTTTATCGAGGTAGTGAAAATCTAGAACCGCTGGCAGAATATTTAAATAAAAATTCTTTTAAGGCACAGCTGCTGATTGAGGAATTTAAAGAAACTCTTGCTCTGTTAAAAGATATTCAGCTGGTCAAAGATATTTTTCCTGCGGGTATTAATGCTTCTAATTTTTGGATTGATGGAGATAAAAACATTTATCTGATGCCGGAAGCTATGCTGCGCAGCAAGAGAAACTATAATGAATTTGAGCTGGAGATTCCCAGCCAGGATTATTTTATGCCCCCGGAAGTGATTACAGGCGAAGACTGGCAGCTGAAATCTTATATTTTTAATATCGCATCGGTTTTTTATTATTTTTTAAGTGGAGAGACTATTTTTAGTGATCGGGATAATGCAAAAGTTTTAAATAAAATTCAGAATGAAAATATTCTGGTTCTTAAAGCACTGGTTCCTAAGTTAAGTGACAGCCTCAATCAATTATTTATGGAAATGCTGGCTAGGGAACAGGAAAAACGTCCAGAAATTAACTATCTTATTGAAGAAATAAAAAGAGCTAAAGCTGAGAACAATTTTGAATTGGAAGCTTTTTTAGAAAGAAAAAATTTAATTGACAGTAAGATAATCAAAAAGAAAAGACGAAATGAAAATATTAAACTCTTTTTTCGCCATAGCTGGAAGGTGATTTTGTTTTTTACAATTATTGGTGGCGGATTAATCTGGGGTTTAACTACAGGTTCACCAGCAACCATTACTGCTGAAAATACTGCTGGAGAGGTTGTTAATTATTTTTACGAAGCCATAGCAACAAAGAATATTAATCTTGCCAATGAAGCTGCAGATTTTGAACTGGGTGAGATGGAGAGAATGATTTCGGAAACCCATGTAATTGAAAAGATGCAGCAGGCTTATGGTGGTGACCCCGAGCAGGGGGGAGAGGTTAATGAAATTTATAGTCTGGAAAATCTTAAAATTAAAGAGCTTTCCACAACTGAAAAGAGATCTCAATTTAGAGCCTCTTATGAGTTTAATTTTCGAGATCGAGAAGGACATTATAGTTATCAGATGCAGGATGAACTAATTGTAGAAAAAATTGATGGGATCTGGAGAATAACAGCAGTTGAAGGTAGTTTGAAAGCTATGATTGCTGGCAAATATCCCTGGAGGGAAGAATAATGGCTAAAAATATTTTTGCAGAAAATGATTATACAAAAATTAAAAATAGATTGATAGATTGGTTGCAGACTGGGGTGAAAAATGCTGGTTTAAAAGGAGCTGTTGTTGGCCTGAGTGGCGGTATTGATTCTTCTGTTACAGCCCGTCTCTGTCAGCTGGCTTTTGGTGACGAGATGCTTGGGGTAGTTATGCCCTGTCATTCAAATGCTCAGGATCGTGAAGATGCTCTTAAACTTGCTGCTGAATTTGGAATTGAGGTAGTTGAAAATGATCTTAGTGAGATTTATGATCATTTTTTAGCTAATTTAGAACAAAGTGGAATTAAAGGTGGCAAACTAGCAGCGGCTAATATTAAGCCCCGTTTGCGAATGACTGCTTTATATTATTATGCTCAGGCTAAAGATTATCTGGTTGTCGGTACCGATAACTGGAGTGAATTAAAAATTGGTTATTTTACCAAACATGGTGATGGTGGTATAGATCTTGCTCCACTGGGATCATTGGTCAAAAATGAGGTAAAAAAATTGGCAGAAGTACTGGAAATTCCTTCTGCAATAATTGATAAAAAACCATCTGCAGGCCTGTGGGATGGTCAGACTGATGAGTCAGAGATGGGCTTTAGTTATCAGGAACTGGACAGATATATTTTAACTGGTGAGGCAGAGCCAGAAATAGAGAAAAAAATCGAAAAACTTTCAGTAAAAAATAGTCATAAAGTAGCCCCAGTTCCTATACCAAGAAGAGAAGATATTGTTTAGAGATGGTTAAGGAGGGTTCTGAGTGAAAAATATTAAGTTTTCGCTATTTTTATTAATATTATTAATTTTTGCAGCTGCTATTCCGATATCTGCCCAGGAATTTCCTTTAAATTATACAGATGAGTTGGGGAGAGATATTACAATAAATAAAGAAGTTGAACGGATTATTACACTGGCCCCCGGAATGACTGAAGTGATCTATGCATTGGGTCTCGAGGACAAATTGGTTGCAGTAAGCTCTGCTTGTGATTATCCCAGCGAAGCTTTGCAGAAAGAAGATGTTGGGCGCATTGATGAACCCAATATTGAAAAAATAGTTGCTTTAGAACCTGATCTGGTAATAGCTGAGTCTGTAACTCCTATTGAGAGTTTGGAGAGACTGACAGAGCTGGGAATAAAAAATATTGGTTTTAAACCTGTCTCAATTAATGATACAATAAATATGATTGAAGAAATTGCTTATTTAACTTCTGCAGAGGAAGCTGGGACTGAGCTCAGTTCTAAGATGAAGGTCAATTATCAGCATCTAAGAGCTCTGGTAAAAGGTAAATTAAAAAATAATGATCGCAAAAGGGTTTTTTATGAAATCTGGTCAGACCCTCTATATACAGCGGGTCAAGGAACTTTTATTGATAGCTTGATTCAGGATGCTGGTGGTTATAATATTGGCAGAGAAGCTGAAGGCAGCTGGCCAACTTACAGCCTGGAAAGTCTAATTGCTGCTGATCCAGAAGTTTATATCAGCAGTGCTCACAGTGCTCCGGATGGTTTAACATTGGAAGATTTGAGGGGACGAGAGCTTTTCAGAGAAATTTCTGCTTTTAAAAATAATCGTCTGTATTTAGTTGATCAGAATTTGGTAAATAGACCTTCCCCAAGAATTATAGAGGGTTATAAGCAATTTATTCAGGCTATTTTTCCAGACTTAAAAGAGGAAATTAATTAGTTTTGTTGAATAGCAGATAGTGGTAGGAAAATTTTAAATCAATGTTGGAACGATTGAGAAATAAATTTTAAGTTTTTAAGCCTTTTGTAAAAGGTTATAAGTAAAAAATAAGACTAAGAGGTGATTTGATGAATTTATCAGATTTTACAATTGATGATTTTACAGAAATTGATGGTGGACAGTCTATAGGGAAGGTAGCTGTACTGCTGTCAATGGTTAATGATGAGTATGACAGCAAGATTATCGATGCCTATAAAAATGAAGGTTATAAGGCTGTAATAACCAGAGCCGGCGGGAAGGGTTCAAAACTGAAGGATAAAGTTTTGCGCAACTGTCTGGGAGCAGCAATTAAAGGTGATGTAATAACTGAATCAGTTCAGGACCAGCGTATTTTGACTCGCTGTGTAGAAAGGGCGATGATTGATTTTGATAAACCGCTTTCCGGGATCTCAGGTGCCGGAATCAAAATTGGAATTGTCAGTAAAGAACCACATCTGGCAGTAGCTCTTTACGGAAAACTCGGTATCCCTGGCTTAGATGTTGATCATGAAATTTCAGGAATGGGGATTCACTACTATGGACTCAGCAAAAGATAATAATCAAATTGAGATATTAAAAAGAGTATTTAAATATGTGTTACCATATAAAGGCAGGCTGGTAGGGGGAGTAATCTCCATGCTGGTTCATGCCTTTTTAACTGTTTTTTTTGTAAGAGTTTTTCAGGGGCTTTTAGAAACTATTATTTCTGATATTAATATGGGTAGAGAAGGTATGATTAGGCTTTCTATGGTTGCTGGAATGATGATTTTAGTTTATTTTCTTAAAGGGATAGCCTATTATGGAAAAAGTTATCTTGTAGCTTATGTTTCACAAAAATCAGTTAGAGACATCCGGAATGATCTCTATTCTCATCTCCACAATCTCTCTTTAAGCTTTTATAGTAAAAATAAAACAGGAGATATATTATCCCGGGTAACAAATGATGTGCAGCAGCTGGAAAGTTCAATGATCAATACTACTGTTGGCAGTATTGATAAAGTTTTTACGCTGGTTGGTGGTATACTTTATCTTGTTTATTTAAATTACCGCCTGACAATCTTTCTAATTATAATTTTGCCTTTAATTACATATGTAATTACTAAATTTAATTATAAGTTAAAGAAAGTCAGCCGCCGGGTTCAGATTAAGATTGCAGATGTTTCGGATGTACTGCAGGAAACGCTTTCGGCAGTACGAGTGGTCAAATCTTTTGGTCGGGAAGAATATGAGTTTGAGCGCTTTAGCAGTGAAAACCAGGCTAATTTTCGGGCTAAAATGAAAAAGACTCAGTATGGGGCAATCTTAACTCCACTGGTAGAATTTTTGGCTGCAATTTCTTTTACAGCTATTCTCTGGTATGGCGGCTATGAGGTTATGCAGGGGAGAATGTCTGCTTCAGAGTTAATTGCTTTTTTTACTCTGCTTTTAACAATTAGTGAACCTCTGCGTTCAATTACTAAATTAAGCAAAAGGTTGCAGCAGTTGTTTGCTTCAGCTGAGCGTGTTTTTGAGATTATGGATACTGAAAGTGAACTGCGCGAAGATGACGAAAATAAAATCGAGTTAAAAGAGGTTGAGGGAGAAGTAGTTTATGATAATGTCAGCTTTGCTTATAACCGAGATGAAGTTGTATTAAAAAATATTAATCTTACTGCCCGGCCGGGCGAAGTTGTGGCCCTGGTTGGTCACAGTGGAGCCGGCAAAACAACTATGGTTGATTTAATTCCCCGCTTTTTTGATCCGATTGAAGGGCGGATGCGCCTTGATGGTCATGACTTAAAGGATTTAAAAATTGACAGTCTGAGAGATTTTATTGGCATTGTTCCTCAGGAGACGATTTTATTTAGCGGTACTTTGAGAGATAATATTGCCTATGGTGATTTAGAAGCTGACGAAGAAGCTATTCAAAAAGCTGCCAAAGCAGCCAATGCTCATGATTTTATCATGGAATTTCCTGACGGTTATGACACTGTAGTTGGGGAAAGAGGAGTTGGACTTTCTGGTGGCCAGAAACAGAGGATTTCTATTGCACGGGCTATTCTTAAAAATCCTAAAATTTTAATTTTAGATGAGGCGACTTCTTCGCTTGATTCAGAATCAGAATCTCTGGTCCAGGAAGCTTTAGAACATTTAATGGAAAATAGAACAACTTTTATCATTGCTCACAGACTTTCTACTATCAAAAATGCTGATAAAATTGTGGTTGTAGAAAAGGGAGAGGTTATGGAAAAAGGGACACATCAGGATCTGCTGCAGAAGCAGGGAAAATATGCCTCTCTTTATCGGGGACAATTTATTGAGGCACCAGAGATTTAACTGTATTAAAATAACAAATCAGAAAAGAGGTGGGGTTAATGTCAGCAAAAATAGAAAAAGTCAAGCAAAAATTAATTCCACTTTTTGCTTATAATTTAATTAAATGGACAAATAAAAGTTATCAGCTTGAGGTTGAGGGCTGGGAGCCGGTTAAAGAATTACTGGCAGAGGGAGAGTCGCTAGTTTTTTCTAGCTGGCATGGTAAAAGCTGGGTTCCCGCTTATTTTTTGAAAGATTTAGGTGTTTACGCTCTGACCAGTCTGAGTCAGGATGGCAGTTATATGACTGAAATATTAAACCGGCTGGGCTGGAATACAGTCCGGGGGTCAAGCAGTAGAGGTGCCAGTCGTTCGCTGCTTTCACTGTATAGAAAGTTAAAGCAGGGAGCAAGTACAGCCCTGACTCCCGATGGACCCACAGGCCCTATTTATGAGATTAAGCCTGGCATTATATTTTTACAGGAGAAGGCAGATTCGATGCTTGTACCGTTGGGAGTGGATGCCCGCTGGAAAAAGAATTTTGCCAGCTGGGATCATTATCTGCTGCCAATTCCATTTTGTAAAACTGCCCTGGTTTTAGGTGAACCATTTCGTTTTGACCCTGATTTGGAGATGGAGCAAAAGCAGAAGATTTTAAAAGAAAAAATGGAAAAAGTAAATGCACGAGCGGCCGAAATAGTCAAAAAATGATGGTGGTATTAAATATATGAATAGTCTACGCAGATACTTAGAAAAAATTATAGATGGTTCTCAGACAGGAATAGTAGCGGCTATAATTCGCTGTATTTTATTTTTACTTTCACTGTTTTATTCACAGCTTGCCAAAATTAGATCAATTCTATATCAAAATAATATTTTAAAGAAAAAAACAGCCGATGTTCCGGTGATCAGTGTGGGAAATATTACTACCGGAGGTACTGGAAAAACCCCTTTTACAGCCTTTTTGGCTGAACAGTTGAAGGCAGATTATAGGATTGCTATTATTAGCCGTGGTTATGGGGCCTCAAAAGATGTTGAAGAACCTTTTTTGATTAAAGATAGAGATCAACTTTATGCTGATGCTGCTCGAGCGGGAGATGAGCTTTTTATGCTGGCCCGCAGAAATGATGATCTTATTTTTATTAGGTCTGCCAGTCGTTATCAGGGAACAAAACTGGCACAAGAAAAGGGTGCTGATTTAATTTTGCTTGATGATGGATTTCAGCATTATCAGCTTAAACGACAGGCAGATATAGTTTTGATTGATGCGGAAAAACCATTTTCTAATAACAGAGTTTTGCCAGCAGGATTATTAAGAGAACCTTTTGCTGCTTTAAAAAGAGCCGATCTTTTTCTTATAAATCGAAGTGAAAATGTTGATTTTAATCGAATTAAAGAGCTTAAAAACTCTTTAAATACTCTCAGCCCTTTAAACAAAGGTGTTTTCAGGGCAGAAACCAGGCTGGAAAGCTGTGTTTCTGTAGCTTCCCAGGTGCAGGAAAATCTCGACTTTTTAAAGGAGAAAAAGGTTTTTGCTTTTTCTGGAATTGGTAGCCCGGAAGCTTTTAAAAAGAGTATCGAAAGTGCAGGAGCAAGGGTAGTAAGTTACAGGATTTTTAAGGACCATTATAATTATCAAAAAGAAGATCTTTTAACTCTACTTGATCAGTATTCAGCTTCCCAGGCGGATCTAATTTTGACTACAGAAAAGGATGCTGTTAAATTATTTGATTTTGCAGATATGATTGGAGAGCTTCCATTTTATTTTTTAAAAATCTCTCTGGCAATAGAAAACAGGGAAGAATTACTGGAGATCATTAGAGCCCAAATTAAAAATGGCAGGGCTAAATAATAATTTGAGGTGGATTTGAAATGTCAAAATTAAAAACTGCTGCTCTGATACCTGCTCGCTATGCCTCTACTCGTTTTCCTGGTAAGGCGCTGGCAAAGATCAAGGGTAAAGCTATGATTGTAAGGGTTTATCAGGCAGTTGAAAAGTGTGAAATGATAGATCAGGTTTATGTGGCAACAGATGATTTGCGCATTAAAAATGCAGTTGAAACAGCAGGAGGTAAAGTTATTATGACTTCTGCCCGGCATCAGAGTGGGACTGATAGAATTGCTGAGGCAGCTGCTGAAATTGAAGCAGATTTAATTGTGAATATTCAGGGGGATGAACCTCTAATTAAAGCTGAAAGTATTGCCCGGGCTGTAGAGCCTTTTACAAAAGAAGATCAACTTAAAATGAGTACTTTGAAACGAGAAATTAGTGCTGATGAAGCCGCAAATCCAGATCTGGTTAAAGTAATAACTGATAAAGATGATTATGCAGTATACTTTTCGCGATCTCCCATTCCTTTTTATCGTAATGCCAGTGTAGATGAGCAGATCTATTATCAGCATATAGGCCTTTATGTTTATCGCAGAGATTTTCTGCTGCAGTATGCAGAGATGGAGCAAACTTTTTTAGAAAAGGCGGAGTCATTAGAACAACTTCGTGCTTTAGAGAATGGATTTAAGATTAAAGTTCTGGAAACTGATGCCAGGCTAATTGGTGTAGACAGAAGAGAAGATATCGAATTGGTCGAAAAAGAAATTGAGACTCGAAATAAAATTGAATATTAATTTGAAATTAAAAATAGAGAATTAAATTTTCTGTAAGCAGATGGAGGTAAAAAATGTTTAAAAAAGTAAAGTTAGATGATGAGATAATCTTTGGTGATCAGGAAAAACCGTTTGTGCTTTTAGCGGGCCCCTGTGCCATTGAAGAAGAGGAGAGAGTTTTAAGAATTGCAGAGGGAATTAAAGAGATCACAGATAGACTTGGTATTCCCTATGTTTTTAAATCTTCTTTTGACAAAGCTAACCGTTCTTCAATTGAATCCTACCGGGGTCCCGGACTGGAGAAGGGGTTAAGAATTTTAGAAAAAGTTAAAAAGCAGTTTGATCTTCCTGTGATTTCAGATATTCATTTACCTGAGCAGGCAGCAGCGGCAGCTGAAGTTCTCGATATTATGCAGATTCCTGCTTTTTTGTCCAGACAGACAGACATGCTGACGGCAGCCGGAAAAACAGGGAGTATAATTAATGTTAAAAAGGGACAATTTTTGGCTCCCTGGGACATAAATCAGGTTGTGGCTAAAATCGAAAGTACCGGTAATGAGCGGATTCTGTTAACAGAAAGAGGAGTTTCTTTTGGTTATAATAACTTAGTTGTTGATATGCGATCACTGCCAAGAATGCGAAAAACAGGCTACCCAGTTGTTTTTGATGCAACTCATGCTGTACAGCTTCCGGGAGGTGCAGGAGACAGTTCTGATGGAGAAAAAGAATATGTTCCCTATTTAATGAGAGCTGCTCTGGCGGCCGGAATTGATTCTTTATTTATGGAAGTTCATGATGAACCTGCGGTGGCTAAAAGTGATGGAGCAAATATGATTCCATTAGATCAGCTGGAAGGAATTTTAAAACAGGGGCTGGCAATTGATTCAGCAATGAAAAATTGTGAAGAAATAAATTTTTAAGTTAGGGTGAATAAAATGACTGTAAGCAATAGAGAAGAGAAATTTAAAACTGGACTTGCTGAAGCAAAAAATGCACTGCAGATAGAGGCAGATGCAGTTTTAAAATTAAAAAAGGAGCTTGACGGCAGTTTTAGAAAAGCAATGGAGCTGATTATAGACTCTCAGGGGAGAGTTGTTTTTTCTGGAGTTGGGAAAACAGGCCTGGTGGCCAAGAAACTGGCTGCTACTTTTTCCAGCACCGGTACTTCTGCTTTTTTTGTTCACGCTGGTGAAGCTCTTCATGGTGATCTGGGAATGATTAGAGCAGGTGATGTAGTAATTGCTGTATCTAACAGTGGTGAAACAGAAGAGGTGCTCTCCTTACTGCCTTCACTGCGTCGAATTGGTGTTACACTTATTGCCCTGACTGGAGATAGCAGTTCCACTCTGGCTGAACATGCAGATTTAGTTTTGCTGGCAGATGTAATTACAGAAGCCTGTCCCCATAATCTAGCTCCAACTGCGAGTACAACAGCTGCTCTGGCACTGGGAGATGCACTGGCAATCGCTTTATCTTCTTATTATGGTTTTACTCCGGAAGATTTTGCTCTTTATCATCCAGGTGGTTCTCTGGGAAGAAAATTGTTAACCAAGGTTAAGGATGTAATCAAAATCAGAGAGCAGAATCCTGTGGTTAAAATTGAAACTACAGTCCGAGAAGCATTATTTAGAATGACCGAGAGCCGGATGGGTTCAACTTCCATTGTTGATCAGGATGGAAAGCTTAGAGGAATAATTACTGATGGTGATATTAGACGTCTATTAGAGAAATCTGCTGATTTTATTGATCGACCGGTTAAAGATTATATGACAGTTGATCCGATTTCGATTTCACCGGATAAATTGGCAGCAGAGGCACTGCAGATTATGGAATCTAAAGAGATTAATGATCTGCCTGTTGTAGAAGCTGGAAAGCCAGTTGCTATGTTGAATTTCCAGGATCTTTTACGAGCAAAAGTTTTTTAAATTTGAATTCTGATCACAAAATTATAATGAACAAAAGAGGCTAAATATGAAGGATAAAATTAGTATTTTTTTCTACAATATTTTTAGATTTTTATTAAAAAAAATGCCACCTGCTTTCGGAAAATTTTTAGGGAAATTGATTGCCGGTCTGGCTTATTTAATTACTCCTGGTCGGCGGAAACATTCGCAGCAGAATTTGATAAGGGCACTGGGGTTGGATAAAGAGGAAGCCAGAAAAATGATTAAAAAAGTTTATAAAAATCTGGGTTATGATTTTGCTGAATTTTTGCTGGAAGATACTTTTAGCAATCAAGATGTTGAACAGATGGTTGATTTTGATGGGCTTGAGTATTTAGATCAGGCACTTGCTGAAGGAAATGGGGTTATTATTTATACAGCTCATTTAGGAAACTGGGAGCTGCTGGGAGCAGTACTGGCTCTTAAAGGTTATCAAGTGCATTCAATTGCTCAGGAACAAAATAATTCTCTTTTTAACGAAAGGATTAATCAAATTCGCCGCAATGTTGGAGTCGGAATTATTCCTAAAGGTCTGTCAATTAGAAAGGCATTTAAAGTTTTGAAAGCCAATGAGATATTGGCAATACTGGGAGATCAGCATGCACGAAGTGATGGCTGGGAACTTGAATTTTTTAATCGACCTGCTTTAACTTTTCCCGGGGCTGTTAAATTTTCTCAGAGAACGGGAGCACCAATTGTTCCTCTTTTTTTTCACCGCCAGGGATGGCTGAAACATAAACTTAAATGTTATCCACCACGCAAAATCAAGGCTGAAGCTTCGGAAGCAGAATTAAAGGCTGAACTAAAGTCGCTACTCGAGTTGACTGAAGAAGAAATAAAAAAAGAGCCGGCTGACTGGATGTGGCTGCATAAACGCTGGAAAACATATAATTAAAATTTTGAGGCTAATTTTTAGCTCAATGAGGGGGAGAAATATGTATTTTATTTATAATTTATTATTGTCTGTACTGACAGTTTTTTTACTTCCCTATTATTATTTCAAAAGCAAAAAAAGTGGAGAAAAACTTAATTTAAGAGAGCGTTTTGCTTTTTATGATCAGAATTTGGATCTTTTATTTCCGGCTCCTCAAGTTATCTGGATTCAGGCTGCTTCAGCTGGAGAAACACTTGCGGCACAAAAGTTGACGGCTGAGATTAGAGAGGAATATCCAGAGGCAAGAATTATTTTTTCGACAATGACAGCCAGTGGCAAAAACCTGGCTAAAAAGAAAATCGAGGGAGCTGATTTAATTATTTATCTTCCCTTTGATTTAAACTGGGTTGTAAAAAAAGCAGTTGGAATTTTTAAACCTGATCTATTTATTATGATTGAAACAGAACTCTGGCCTAATTTAATTAGAGCTCTGGATGATGGTGGATGTCAGATTATGCTGGTAAGTGGTCGAATAAGTGATGATTCTTTTAGCCAGTATAAATATCTGGGAACTGTTTTAGATGATATGTTAAAAAGAGTTGATCTATTCAGCATGCAGCACCAGGAAGCTGCAGAAAAAATTAAAGAGCTGGGTGCAGCAGAAGACCATATTTGTATTAATGGTAATTTAAAATATGATATTGATTTAAATCCCCCTTCGAAAGAAGAATATTTTCAAAAAACGAAGATGTTTAATATAACTGATCAGACAAAAGTTCTTATTGCAGGTAGTACCCATCAGGGAGAGGAAGAGATAATTCTCGATCTTTATCAGCAGCTTAAAACAGATTTTAAACATTTAAAGCTCTTACTGGCACCTCGCTATGTCGAAAGAAGAGAAGAAATTCTGGAGCTCTGTCGGAAAAGAGAAATAGCTGCAGCTTTATATTCGGATCTCAAACGAAATATGATTCAGCTGTCAGAAGACACGGATATTATTATTGTTGATACTATGGGCGAACTGGCACAGCTTTATTTTTATGCAGATTTAGTTTTTATTGGAGGTTCTCTAATTGACAGGGGAGGACATAATGTAATCGAAGCAGCTGCCAGGGCTAAAGTTGTGTTATTTGGTCAGAGCATGTATAATTTCAAAGAAGAAAGAGACTTTCTTTTAGAAAATGAAGTTGGATTTGAAATTGAGGATGCAGCAGATTTTTTTGAAAAGACTTACCAGCTGCTGGCCAATGACCAGTACCGAAAACAGAGAGCAGAAAAAGCAGCGGAATTAATTGATCAAAATCGTGGTGCGGTAAAAAAACAACTGCAGCTGGTGGATGTGCTGTTAAAGCAGGGAGAAGATTATTATGATAGAAAATAGGGTAGAAAAGATTTTGATTGTCAGATTGAGTGCGATCGGAGATGTTATTCATTCTTTGCCTACAGCTTATGCTTTAAGGCAAAAACATCCTAATGCTCAGATAGACTGGCTTGTTGAAGAGCAATCATATCCACTGGTTAAATTAAATCCGTATCTAGATAATGTAATTATTTTACCGCGCAAACGCTGGAAAAAATTAATTAACAAAGATTTCATAAAAGGAGTCAGATCATTCTTTTCTTTTTTTAAAAAATTAAGGGCTGAAAAATATGATATTACTTTAGATTTACAGGGCCTTTTTAAGAGTGCAATAAGTTCTTTTCTTGTAAATCCCAATTTGCGTATGGGGCCATCTGATGGGAGAGAATTAAGTACTTTATTTTATCAGGCAAAGATAGATCTTCCAGAAAAAAAGGGGCATCGTATTTATAAATATCTTCATTTTGCTGGAGCTCTTGAGGCAGAAATGAATGAGATAAACTATGGACTTAAGTTAACTCCGGTTATAAAAAGTAGAGTGAGTCGACTTTTTGAAGAAAATAAAATTGATGCGAAAAATAAAATTGTAGTTCTTAATCCTTTTACTAACTGGGAGTCTAAAAATTGGTTTTTGGAAAGTTATTTTAAGCTGGCTAATGAACTTATTAAAAAAGGATATTATGTTATATTTACAGGCAGCAGAGATGATAAGGACGCTATAGATAGTTTTGGAGCAGTTGAGCAAGATAAATATAGTAATCTGGCTGGTAAAACTGATCTGCAGGAATTAGCAGAAGTCTACAGAAGAGCAGCTTTATATATAGGTGGAGATACGGGCCCAACCCATCTTGCAGCTGCGGTTGGAATACCGGTGATAGCACTGATGGGACCTACTGATCCGGAGACTAATGGTCCTTTTGGTGAAGGCCATACAGTTATTCAGGATAATAGTCTGGAATGCATTCGCTGTTGGGACAGGCACTGCAGTCGCAATATGCAGTGTATGAAATCAATTAGTGTAGAACAGGTTTTGAGGATTGCTAAAAAGAAATTAAGTGATTAACATTAAAATGATCTGTTCAATTCCACTTTAAAATTGGATTGTATATTATACGGGGAATGGTTATTATGAAAACTAGTAAAAGAATAATAGTTATGGATCTTTTATATCTGGGTGATCTATTATTTGCCCACCCTTTTTTTGAAGGTTTGAGGAAACTTTTTCCAGAGGCCAGGATTGATCTGGTGGCAAATAGTAATTTTTCTGAGTTAATGAGAGTTAATCCAAATCTTGACCATGTTTACAGTTATAATAAGAGCTGGAGAGCTGCCAGATCATATAAATTTGCTAAAAAATTGAGAATGAATAATTATCAGCTGGGAATTAACATTCAGGGTAACTGGAGAACTGCGCTGCTTTTAAAATTAATTTCACCTGAAAAAAGTATTGGCTATGGTGGCAGGGGTAGAGGATTATTTTTAGATGAGGTAGTAGAAAAAGATAATTCTTCTCACATGATAGAATTATATCTTAAATTTTTAAATCAAATGCAGCAGAGTCAATTGCTGGCGAAGAACTTTGAAATTCAGAAACATAAATTTGATTCTAAGGAAGATTATTTTCCGGTTTTGAGAATTGATGAAACTTATAATCAGAGTGCTGCTCGAAAAATAAAGAATATTGGTCTGAGTGATAAATTTATTGTTTTAAATACCGGAGGCAGCTGGAAAACAAAACGCTGGCCCGAAGAATATTTTGCAGAAGTTGCCAATCTGCTGATTGAAAGAGGCTATAAGATTCTTTTTGTTGGTGGCCCTTCTGATACTGAAAGAGTTAGTTATATAATAAATAAAATTGAAAATAGGAACATGATTTATAATTTAAGTGGGAAAACGTCTCTGCTTGAACTTGCTGCAATTTTAAAAAGAGCCTCGCTGGTGATCAGTGGTGATACCGGACCGGTTCATGTAGCAGCTGCAGTCGGAACCAATACAGCAGCAATTTTTGGCCCTTCTGATGAAACAAAATATGCTCCCCGTGGTAAAGCTAAGAATATATTAATTAAGAATGCCGGGCTCAACTGCCGTCCCTGTGGAGAACACGAATGTCCGCTGGATCATTTTAAATGTATGCGGGAACTGAGTCCAGATCTGGTAGTGGACAGAATTGAAAATGAAGGAATGATATAATTGGAGATAGTACAAATCTGTAATGGAGATATACCTCCTAGAAAGTATGGTGGAACCCAGAGAGTAGTTGCCTGGCTAACAAAGGGTTTATTAGAATTAGGACATAAAGTGACTTTATTAATTGATGGTAAAACTTCTATAGAACATGAAAATTTAAGAGTAATAAAGTTGCCTAAATCTATCAAAAAAATTTTGAAAAAGTCAGGAGAAAATGGTGTTTATAAATATTTACCAGAAGATTATGATATTGTTCATTTCCATTATAATCCAAGTGAAGAGCCAGAATTTCCTTACGTAATAACTTTTCATTGGTTGGGTAAATCTAGAGATAAGTTTGATGATGAAATTTTAGAAAATACTATTTTTGTTAGTAATAAACATGCTCTTAATAATAATCGTTTTACATATATTCATCATGGAGTTGACCCTTTAGAATTTGATTTTAAGGAAAAGAAAAGTGATCGATTTTTATTTTTATCTAAAGTAAGTTATCCTCCTAAAAATGTTAAACTTGCTATAAAACTTGCTAAGGATATGAAATTCAACTTAGATATTGCAGGTGGTTGGAGATTTAGTATTTCAAGATATCTAAAGTTTCATGGGATGGTAGGAGGAACAAAGAAATATAATTTGTTATCAAGGAGTAAAGCAATGATTTTTCCAACTTTATGTGAAGAACCATTCGGTTTGGTCACAATAGAAGCCTTAGCGAGTGGAACTCCAGTAATCACCAGTGAAAATGGAGCTATGCCAGAAATTATAAAAAATGGCATTAATGGTTTTAGATGCACCAATTATCAAGATTATAAAAAGGCTGTAAATAAAATCTCAAAAATTAATCCAGTAGACTGCCGAAAAATTGTTGAAGAAAAATTCAATTATTTGCTGATGGCTAAAAATTATCTTGAACAGTATGAATCTGTTCTTTCAAATAATGGATTAAAGAAAAATATTGGAGGAAAAAATAGAAATGAGTATCAAAAAAACTTTAGATAATACTATCTTTTTTTTATATACTACTTTATTATTTTTGTTTACATTTTCAATTGCAATTAGAAATCTACTAATTGGATTGTTATTTATTTTTTCAGTTATAAGAATATTGGTTTATAGAGAATTTAATCTAAAAAATAATGAATTTAATTTTTATGTTCCTGTCTCTTATACACATCTC
>NZ_QBLR01000281.1:0-4383 GCF_003070835.1 Halanaerobium sp.
CGGAAAAATGACAAAAATGAAAAAGTCAAGTCTCAAAATAGCGGTTTAAAGACACTGGAGTTGTCTGGAGTTAATATATCTGAATAAAAGTATATTAATCGCAGTTTTTATTCTGTTTAAGATGCTTAATAACAAAGGGAAATATTGGTTTCAGGTTGGGGTGAAAAATTTTGAAAGGTGCTATTAAGCCTTATCAATCAAGGGCTTATTTAGCCGAAAATCTTAAATAAATTAAGTGGGGGGTTACTAAAATATATAAAAGAAAGAGTCAATAATTATGATGGAAATAACAATAATATCGATAATTTCATTAAAGAATTTATTGATGAATATGAAAAAATAAACGTTCCAGACTTATATATTAGAAAAAATACTTTAGCTCAAATAAAAGTTAAAATAAAAAGATTGATGAAAAAATATGAGTTAATAGGAGAAGTTAGTTATAATGATTTATTTGAATTTTTTATTAATCTAGTTCAAAATGAGACAAATCAAAAATAAATAGTTAAATAAGAGGTGAAAACTATGTTTACTGAAGAAGAACTAGAAGAAGCAGGTCTTGCCTGGTTTAAGGAATTGAATTATTCAATAGCATCTGGTCCGAAAATCAGTCCAGGTGGAGAATATCCAGAAAGAGATGATTATCGAGAAGTAGTTCTTAAAGATAGATTAAGAAATTCTTTATACAAAATTAATTCCGAAATACCAAATCAAGCCTTAGAAACTGCAGTTCGCAAAATATTAATTCCAGAAGAACCTTCTTTGTTGGAAAATAATCGTAACTTCCATAATATGCTTACTGATGGAATAGATGTTGAATATGAAAGAGAAGATGGCAGTATTAAAGGAGATAAAGTCTGGATTTTTGATCAAGAAAATATTAACAATAATGACTGGTTATTAGTTAATCAATTTGCAATCAAAGAAGGTAATCAAACAAGAAGACCTGATCTAATAGTTTTTCTCAATGGTTTACCTCTTGTAGTGATTGAATTAAAAAGTGCAACTAAAGAAAAAGCTACAATCGATAAAGCATATAATCAGTTGCAGACTTATAAAAAAGAAATACCTTCACTTTTTACATATAATCAAATGTTAATCACCAGTGATGGACATAATGCTCGCGTTGGAACAATAACTGCCAATAAAGAAAGATTTATGCCCTGGCGTAGTATAGATGGCGAAGAAATAGCTCCCACAGGAATTCCAGAAATGGAAGTTTTAATTAAAGGTATTTTCCAAAAATATAGATTTCTAGATTTGATCCATCATTATATACTTTTTCAAGATGATGGTTTAAACATAACAAAGATTTTTGCTGCCTATCATCAATACCATGCTGTTGATAAAGCAATTAATAGTACTGCTAAAGCTATTAGTGATGAGGGGGATCGTAGAATTGGAGTTGTTTGGCACACTCAAGGCTCAGGTAAAAGCTTATCTATGGTCTTTTATGCTGGTAAATTAGTTTTAGGTCTTGATAATCCTACTATAGTTGTAATAACAGATCGAAATGATCTTGATGATCAGCTATTTGGGACTTTTAGCAGTTCTAGTGATTTATTAAGACAGAAACCCAAACAAGCAGAAAGCAGAGAAGATTTAAAAAAATTACTTTCAGTAGAAGCTGGAGGAATTATTTTTACTACCATTCAAAAGTTTGAAGAGAGTGCTGATAATTCAATCTTGACAGATCGTAAAAATGTAATAGTGATTGCTGATGAAGCTCATAGAAGTCAATATGGGTTTGATCCCAGTATTAAACAGAGTGATGGTAAAGCAGAAACTAAATATGGTTATGCTAAATATATGCGAGATGCACTACCAAACGCTTCTTATATTGGTTTTACTGGAACTCCTATAGAAATGGATGATAAAAACACACCAGCTGTTTTTGGTGGTTATATAGATGTCTATGATATGACAAGAGCTGTTAAAGATGAAATGACTGTAAAGATTTATTATGAAAGTAAAATCGTTCAAGTCAAACTTCCAGATGATCAAAAAGATTTATTAGATTCTGAGATAGACGAATTAACTGAAGGCATAATTGCTGAAGAAAGAGAAAAATATAAAGCTAGAAATTCAGCTTTAGAAGCAGTTGTTGCTGCTGATAGCAGATTGAAAACTGTGGCAGAAGAAATTGTAAAACACTTTAAACAAAGACAAGAGGCTATTTTAGGTAAAGGAATGATAGTAACTATCTCTAGAAGAGCTGCTGTTAAATTATATGATAAAATAACTGATTTAAAACCAAACTGGCGCCATAAAGATGATGAAAAGGGTAAAATTAAGGTAGTTATGTCAGGTGATGCAAGTGATCCAGAATCTTGGCAGCCTCATATTAGACCGAAATCACAGCGGAAAGTAATAGAAAAAAGAATGAAAGATGAAGATGACTCATTAAAATTAGTTATTGTCTGTGATATGTGGTTAACTGGTTTTGATGTACCACCTCTGCATACAATGTATATAGATAAACCTCTTAAAGGTCATAATTTAATGCAGGCTATTGCCAGGGTTAATAGAGTTTATAAAGATAAACCAGGTGGATTAATCGTTGACTTTATTGGAATAGCTGACGCTCTGAAAAAAGCTTTAATGGTTTATACAGAATCAGATCGCAAAAATACAGCTATTGATACAGAAGAAGCACTAAAAGAGTTATTAAAAGAATATGAAATATTGAATGATATATTCTATAAATTTAATTATAAAAGATTTTTTAAAGCTAAACCACAAAGTAAGATGAGAATTATAACTGAAGCAATGGAATATATACTTTCATTAGATGACGAACCAGCCGGAACTGGTGAAGAACGATTTATTAGACATGTAAATCGATTGTCTAAAGCTTATGCACTTTGTTCTACTACTGAAAAAGCTCAATCAATTAGTGAAGATATTGCTTTTTTTAAGGCGGTTAAAACTGCTTTAAGAAAACATTTTAATGATGGTGAAAAAAATCCTCAAGATATTGAAGGGGCAATTAATCAAATGGTTTCTAAAGCTATTGCTGCTGATGGAGTCATTGATATTTTTGAAGATTCAAAAATAGATCCTGATATGTCTATTTTATCCGAAGAATTTTTAGAGGAAATCAAACATTTAAGACATAAAAATCTGGCTGCTCGAACATTAGAACAGATTTTGAAAACTAAGGTCAAAGCTTTGGCAAAGAAAAATCTGGTGAAATCAAAAAAGTTTTCAGAAATGTTAGATGAAACCATCAATAAATATCGTAATAGAGCCATTGAAACTAGAGAAGTTATAGAAGAACTAATAAAACTGGCTCAAGAAATGAATAAAGCCAAGAATGAGGAAAATGAACTGGGATTAAATGAAGATGAAGTAGCTTTTTATGATGCTTTAGGAGTTAATGATGCTGCAGTAAAAATAATGGGTGATGAAATATTAAAGAAAATTGCTGTAGAATTAGCAGAAACTATTAGAAACAGTACAACTATTGACTGGAATTCTCGCAAAAGTGTAAGAGCTAAAATGAAAGTTAAAATTAAAAGGCTTTTAAGAAAATATGGTTATCCACCTGATAAGCAAAAAAAAGCTATTGCTACCGTGATGGAACAGGCAGAGGAAATGTGTGATCGCGATTGATTGAAAATTATAACATAAATCTTATTTCTTGAAAGAGTGATAAACTATGAAAGCAATCTTTTCTAAAACAATAAAGTTATTCTTATTAGATGGAGATCCAAACAAAAGAATGTCTTGTGAATTATCTAATTGGGTTGGAAAAGCTTATAAAATTCCACGTTCTTTAATGAAAGAATCTGATGATAGGGATGATCTTCAAAATATTGGAGTATATTTTCTCTTTGGTAAAGATCCTAACAATCCTGATGATAATATGATCTATATAGGTCAAACAGAAAATATATTTAATCGCTTAAAACAACATCTTGATCAAAAAGAATTTTGGAATGAAGTTGTTACAGTAATTAGTAAAGATGATAATTTAAATCGAGCTCATGTAAGATATTTAGAATATAAGTTATATGAAATTGCTGAATAAGTTGGAAGGTATAAATTAGAAAATAGTTCTATTCCAAAAGCTCCATCTATATCTGAACCTGATAAAGCCGAAATGGAGGAGTTTATTTATAACGTTAAATTATTAGTAAACACTTTAGGATATAAGGTTTTTGAAGAAATAAAAGAAAAACAAAATAAAAGCGAAAACTATTTCTATATAAATGCTGTTAGAGGAGCAAAAGGTAAGGGTCAAATTACTAGTGAAGGTTTTGTAGTACTAAAAGGATCTAAAATGTCTAATAATACTGTTGATTCAGCTCAAAATTGGGTAATTAAAAAGAGAAAAGAGCTATTAGAAAAAGAAATTGTAGTTGAAAATGATGAAAATTA
>NZ_QBLR01000282.1:0-4379 GCF_003070835.1 Halanaerobium sp.
CTTATAAGCTCTGACCGCAAAAAATTAATATTTTTCTGATCAATAATCTTAACTCAGATACTAATATTAACAATTAACCCATAAAAAAGTCTGGAATAAATGTTACTATTCCCGGAAATAAAATCAATAAAACCATTAAAGATATCATCATTATGACAAATGGTCCTATAGCTTTAATTATATCAGACATCTGAATTTTCGCTATATTACAGGAAATAAATAGACAAATACCTAAAGGAGGTGTCAACATTCCTGTTGCTAAGGCAATTACAAACATTACTCCAAAATGTACCGGATCCAGTCCAATCTGTTGTGCTATAGGAAAAAATATTGGAACCATTACAATTAGTGCGGCAGATGTTTCAACAAAAGTACCCATAATTAATAATATTACCATCATTAAAAAATATAATGAAATTGGATTTGTTGTTAAATTCAAAAGCTGGGTTGAAATTTGTTGAGGAATTTGTTCACTTGTCAATATCCAGGCAAATCCTGTAGCAGTTGCAATTAAAAACATAATTGTAGAAGTTGTAATGGCTGAGCTAACTAAAATTTCGGGTATATCTTTCCACTGCAGCTCTTTATAAATATAAAGACCGGCAATCAAACCATAAATAACAGCTACTACTGAAGCTTCTGTTGGAGTGAAAATACCTGCTAAAATACCGCCAATGATAATAAATGGCATAATAAGTGCCCAGAGTGCATCTTTAAAACTGGTGAAAACATTTTTGATACTGCTGCGTTCAAGTGTCTTATAACCTTCTTTTTTTGCAATAATGTAAGATAAAAGCATAAACCCCAAGCCTATTATAATTCCAGGTACAAATCCTCCTAGAAATAATTTGCCAATAGAAACTCCACTAATAACACCAAACAAAACCATAGGAATACTTGGAGGAATTATAACTCCAATACTACCCCCTGCAGCCTGTATAGAGGCTGCAATATTTTTCTTATAACCACCTCTTATCATTGCTGGAATTGAAATTGAACCAATTGCTGCAGTATCAGCTGCTGCTGCACCGGAAATGCCAGCAAAAAACATTGCTCCAATAACACTTACCATCCCTAAACCTCCAGCAATATGACCAACTAAAGATTCAGCAAATTTTACTAATCTTTTAGATATTCCACCTGTATTCATCAATTCTCCTGCCAGCATAAAGAAAGGTATTGCCATCAGTGGAAATGAATCTGTTCCAGTAAACATTCTTTGAAACAATATTAGTAATGGCAAATCGCTTTTAACCAATAACGCAATAGATGAAGCAATTCCTAAGGAAAATGCTATAGGTGTACCAATAATAAACAACAACACCATACTGCCTAAAATAACCAATGCCATAAATTAAACCTCCTTTTATTCTTGATATTTCGTAGTATCTCCATCTATTTTATAATCTTCAGTTTTACCATCTAATATTTCATCAAGAGCATTTCCAAAAACCATATTTTTTAAAATATTAATCGTATTAATGATCATTAAAAAAAGACCAATAAATACCCCACTGTAAGGATAAATCATCGGTATTCTTAAAGAGGCAGATCTCTGTCTACTTACTATATTTAATACTCCAACCCCTTTATAGCTAATACCCACTAAAAAGATTAAAATAAAAATATAAGATAAAAAAATGAAAAATTTACTTAATTTTCTTGGAAATAATTTTAAAAAAACATCAATACCCAAATGTTGGCCCTGTTTCAGAGCTAATGAGGCTCCTAAAAATGAAATCCATACAAAAAGAAAGCGGCTTAATTCTTCTGACCACTGTAAAGGGTTATTTAAAACAAAGCGAAAAATAACCTGCATAAAAACCAGAACAACCATTAAAGTTAAAAATGTTATTATTAAATACTTTATGACCTTATCTATTAAATTCAATATTTTATTCATATAGTCTATCCCCCTTTTTTTGTTTTTAAGCACATCAGCTTAAACGGCTGATGTGCCATTATAAGTTTTATTTTTATTCTAAATTAGTAATCGTAGTTCTGAATTTTATTCATTAATTCTAAACCAGCTTCCTTATCTCCCTCACCAATCATTTTTGCATTTTCATCATATACAGATTTGGTAGCTTCAACAAAAGCATCTTTATCAACACTGTTAACTTCCATACCCTCTTCCTGCAGTTTACCTAAAAGTCTCTCATCAGCTAAAATACTTAAATAACGTTCGTATTCTTTAGCTTCACTAGCTGATTTTCTAACTATTTCTTTATAATCTTCTGGCAGACTACTATAAAAGCTTTCGCTTATAAGCAATAAAGCTGGATTATAAAAGTGCTGTGTCATAGATAAGTATTCCTGTACCTCTGCAAAGTTATTAGAATAAATTACAGCTAATGGATTTTCCTGAGCATCAATTGTTCCCTGCTCTAAAGCTGTATAGACTTCACTAAATGCCATTGGAAGTGGACTAGCACCCATTGCTTCAAGAGATGCAAGCATTAATTTACTCTCCATAACTCTAATCTTAATACCATTTAAATCTTCAGGTTCATAGATAGGTCTAACACTATTAGTTATGTTTCTCCATCCATTCTCCCAGTATCCCAAATTTCTAATTCCTGCATCTACAAATCCTTTTGAAAGTTCTTGCCCAATTTCTCCGTCTAAAACTGAATATGCATGAGCTCTATTTTTAAATAGATAAGGAAGATCAAGAACCATGATTTCTGTTACAAATCCACCTAAAGGGCCAGTAGAACTTAATGCCATTTGAACAGTTCCCAGCTGTAAACCCTCTACTAAATCTCGTTCATCACCAAGTTGAGAACTTGGGAAAATCTGAACTTCAATTTCACCATTACTTCTATCTTCTACAAGTTCTTTAAATCTTAATAATCCCTGATTATAAATATGTCCCATGGGCTGAGTATTTCCAACTTTAATTGTGTATTCAGCTGCACTAACTACTCCAACACTTAATAAAACAAAAAGCACTACTAATAAAACTGATAATTTTTTCCTCATTTTTTTCCTCCTTAGATTTGGATAACACTCTTATTATAAAACAAGTCTGATTTAATAGAATAATATTTTGAATTTCTTTACCACTCCTTTCACTTGTGTTTTCTTATTTATATTACAAATTCAACAGCTAGTTCTAAAGCTTCCACTAAACTATCTTCATTAGCCTCATTTTCTCCAGCTATATCAAATGCAGTTCCATGATCTACTGAAGTTCTAATAATAGGTAAACCTACAGTAGTGTTTACTCCACTAACTGATTTCCACTCATTAGTTTTTTTATCCAGTTTAAAACCAGTTACTTTCATAGGTATATGGCCCTGATCATGATACATAACAACTGCTATATCATATCTTCCCCCCATAACCTTGGAAAAAACTGTATCTGGAGGGATAGGCCCTTCTACATTTATGCCTTCTTTTTGAACTTTTTTTATAGCAGGTATAATTTCTTCTATTTCTTCTCTACCAAAAAGTCCATTTTCCCCTGAATGCGGATTTAAACCAGCTACAGCAATTTTTGGTTTTTCTATTCCTATATCCAACATAGCCTTATTAGCTAAACAGATAACATCGTAAATTCTTTTTTCTTTCACTCTTTCAACCGCTTCTTTTAATGATACGTGAGTAGAAACATGAATGACTCTCATATTTTTACTACTAAGCATCATAGCATAATTATTAGTTGATGTTTTCTCAGCAAATAATTCTGTGTGACCTGCATAATGATAACCTGCTTTATTGATTGCTTCTTTATTAATTGGTCCAGTTACTACTGCCTGGATTCTATCTTCTAATGATAAATCTATTGCTTTTAATATATATTCAATTGCGGCTTTACCAGCTGCTAGACTCACTTCACCATATTTAAAATAATCCAATTGTATATTATCTAAATCGAGAATATCTATTGTACCAAATTCACCTAATGCATCCTCAGGTTTTTTTATAATATTTAATTTTAAATTAGATGGTATAAAACTAATGGCATCTTTTATTACAGCTTTACTCCCTATTATAATTGGGATGGAGTGTGTATATAATTCTTTTCTCCCCATTGCTTTGACAGCAATTTCAGCACCAACTCCTGCAGGGTCTCCCATTGTTATAGCAATTATAACTTTATTCATTGATAACATATCCTTTCTTTCTGTCTCTCAATTTATAAATAATTTCACTTATAGAGTCTTCAGTCCCAAAGCCACCAGCTTTAGTAATTATATTTAAATCTCCATAATTTACTGTTTTTGCAAGCGATAAGGGTATACCTGTCAATAATTCATCAATTATATTCAAATTTTTAACTTCTAATTTTTTACAAATCCCAGCTGCTGTATCACCTCCAGTAAGAAACAAATCAATATTAGAATAATCTTTAAAAAGATTTTTTATTAATT
>NZ_QBLR01000025.1:0-27576 GCF_003070835.1 Halanaerobium sp.
TTTGTCTGTCCGGCTAAAATACCTCTGGTACATCATCTGCGTCTTGGTAAGGCACAGGTAATGGCGAAAAAAAGAGAAGAGAATTAAGGAGGATAATCAATAATGAATAATGAACTAATTGTAACATCCTCACCACATGTCAGAGCCCGTGATTCAGTTCAAAAAATCATGTGGTCAGTTGTTATTGCTCTGCTGCCAGCAGTTTTTGCTGCGGTATATTTCTTTAAAGCAAGAGCAATTTCAGTGATTCTGACAGCTGTTGCTGGTGCGGTTTTAACTGAATACATATTTCAAAAAATAAGAAATAAAAAAATTGCGGTTAAAGATGGGAGTGCGGTTGTAACCGGTTTGCTTCTGGCACTGACTCTGCCACCCTCTATACCACTCTGGACAGCTTTTTTTGGTTCAGTGGTAGCAATTGGACTTGGAAAACAGGTTTTTGGTGGGATTGGTCAAAATCCTTTTAACCCTGCTTTAGTTGGTAGAGCTTTTTTAACAGCAGCCTATCCAGTTTTAATGACAACCTGGACTGTAGATGGTGTTTCTACTGCAACTCCGTTAAGTCAGATGAAGATGGACGGAATTGCAACTGATACCTGGAATCTTTTTGTCGGTCAAATTGGTGGTTCTTTAGGAGAAACATCTGCTTTAGCTTTACTATTAGGTTTTGCTTACCTCCTTTATAAGGGCTATGTTAACTGGAGAATTCCTCTGGCAATGGTGGGAACAGTGTTTTTAGGTACTTTTGCCTTTGGTGTAGATCCAATTTTTCATCTTTTTGCTGGTGGTTTAATGCTGGGTGCCCTATTTATGGCAACAGATATGGTTTCCAGTCCAACAACAAAGTTGGGACGTTGGATTTTCGGTATCGGAGCCGGTCTTCTGGTAGTAATTATCAGACTCTGGGGTGGATATCCAGAAGGTGTAATGTACAGTATTTTATTAATGAATACAGCAGTTCCTTTAATTAACAGATATACCAGACCTCGCAGTTTAGGAGAGGTGAGATAAATGGAAAAAAATAGCACAAAAAATCTAATTTTAACTCTAGCTACTATTGGTATTGTTTCTGCTTTGCTGCTGACCTTTGTTTATGAGTGGACAACACCTTATATACAGGCCAATCAAGCTGAAGCGAGAAAACAGGCGATAAATGAAGTTCTGCCTGATGTAGCAGAAGTAGAAGAGGTAGAGAAGAACGGAAATATATTTTATGAAGGCTATGATGCTCAGGGTGAGCAGATCGGTGTCGCTTTCCAAAATAGCGGTGGCGGTTATAATGGCGCTATTGAAATTATGATCGGTGTTGACCCAGAAAGCGATAAAATTTATAAGATAAGTATTTTAAATCATCAGGAAACACCAGGCTTAGGCGCCAGAATTACAGGTAGTGAATTTAAGTCTAATTTCGAAAACAAGTCTTTTGGAGATTATAATGTTGTAAAAACTCCTCCAACTAAAGAAACTCAGGTTCAGGCTATTGCAGGAGCAACCATTTCTTCAGTAAGTGCTACCAGAATTATTGAAGATGCTTTAGCTAAAATTAATTCAGCTTATGGAGGTGGAAATTAATGTCTTTAGATTTTAAACAAATTGCAGCAGACTTTAAAAATGGCCTCTGGGCCGAAAACCCAATTATTCGACTGGTAATTGGTATGTGTCCAACTCTTGCTGTAACTAACACATCAGCAAATGGACTGGCTATGGGTCTGGCAACATCTTTTGTTTTGATAATGTCTGAGATTGTTATTTCTTTAATAAAAAAATTAATTCCGGCTAATGTGCGGATTCCAAGTTACATACTTATTATAGCTACTTTTGTAACCTTTACGGATTACTTTTTAAAGGCATTTTTCCCGGGGATAGCTGCTTCACTCAGTATTTTTATTCCGCTGATTGTAGTTAACTGTCTGATCTTAGGTCGTCAGGAAGCTTTTGCTTCCAAACATTCTACTCCCAGGGCTATTGCAGATGGAATTGGAATGGGCTTAGGTTTTACCTGGGTACTGACTTTACTGGGAATGATTAGAGAGTTTTTTGGCATGGGCTCAATGTTTGGAGTACAGCTGTTGGGAGAATGGTATCGCCCGATGGTAATTATGGTACTGCCTGCTGGAGCTTTCATAACTTTAGGAATTCTGGTTGGTATCATGAATCAAATCAGCAGGGAGGGTAAATAATGGAAGAATTCACACAGATATTATTATTATTTATTAGTACTGTTTTAATAAATAACTTTATCTTAGTTAGATTTTTAGGGATTTGTCCTTTTTTAGGTGTGTCAAAACAGGTAGAAACAGCATTCAGTATGGGTCTTGCTACAACTTTTGTTATGACCCTAACTGCAGCTGCAACCTGGTTGATCAACACTTTTATTTTAGAAGCATTTAACTTACCATTTCTGCAGTATGTTTCCTTTATTATTGTAATTGCTTCTTTAGTACAGTTTGTTGAAATGTTTATTAAGAAAACGAGTCCGGTTTTATATAAAGCTTTAGGTATTTTCCTGCCTCTAATTACCACCAACTGTGCAATTATGGGACTGGCTTTACTGATTCCACTAAACGGTTACAGTTTTATTGCCAGTGTTGTTTTTGGTTTTGGTGCTGGTGTAGGTTTTACCTTAGCGATTGTTTTAATGGCTGGTTTAAGAGAAAAATTAGAATTTGGCGATGTACCGGGAGTATTAAAAGGTGTTCCAGTTACCCTGATTATAGCAGGTATTATGGCAATGGCTTTTATGGGCTTTTCCGGTCTCATCTCAATGTAGTGGAGGTGGCAGTAAATTAAATGAATCCAACATATTTATATTCTTTAATTAGTATGGGGGGAATGGCAGCCTTTTTAGCGGCTGGCCTGGGATTTGCTTCAGAACATTTTAAAGTTGAACAGGACCCAAGAGTCGGTAAAGTTGAGGATGCACTTCCCGGAGCTAACTGTGGAGCCTGTGGTTATGCAGGTTGTGAGGCTTTTGCAGAAGCAGTAGTTAATGGAGAGGCACCAGTGGGAGGCTGTCCTGTTGGTGGAGATAATGTAGCATCAGATATCGCAGATATTATGGGAGCTGATGCAGGTAGTTCTGATAAAGTAGTTGCTGAATTACTCTGTGGTGGTGGTATTAAAGAAACAACTAAATCGGGAAAATATCAGGGAATTGAAACCTGTAAAGCCGCTCATTCAGTTAATGGTGGCGAAAAAGAATGTCAGTACAGCTGCCTTGGTTTTGGTGACTGTGAGGCTGTCTGTCCCTTTGATGCTATTGAGATGAGTGAAAATGGTTTACCTCAGATAGATTATGATAAATGTACAGGCTGCGGCAAATGTGTAGAAGAATGTCCGCGTAATGTCCTAACTCTGGCTCCTTTATCAGGCCAGACACATATCAGATGTTCTTCTCACAACTCTGGCAAAATTGTCCGCAAAACATGTGAGGTCGGCTGTATCGGCTGCAGCCTCTGTGCTAAGGTCTGTCCGGTTGATGCAATAGAAATGAAGGACAATCTGGCAGTGATTGACTACGAAAAATGTGTTAACTGTGGTAAATGTGCAGAAAAATGCCCAACAGGTACAATTGAATTTCAGGGAAGATGGATTGAAAAAGTTGAAATCAATGATAAATGTGTTGGCTGTACCCTCTGTGCTAAAGCCTGCCCGGTTGATGCAATTGAGGGAGAAGTTAAAAAGCTGCACGAGATTGATCAGGAGAGATGTATTCAGTGTGGGCTCTGTTATGAAGCCTGTAATGTTGATGCAGTAGATGTCTTTTATAAAGATGAAAATTAATTATTAATTGCTTTTAAACCCGCCTTTTAAAAGGGCGGGTTTTTGACTTTGCTCATAGTGTGGACATCAGAGGTAAAAGATGTTAAAATATATAGTAATGGTAGTAAAAAAGAAATCAGTGGTGAATTTAATTGAAAATAAATGATATTTTAACATTATATGATAAAATTTTGATTGGTTTTGTAATCATTTTAAGCCTTTTTTTATTGTTGATTCCTTTCTATTATTTTGGCTCACCTGCTGAAGGTGAAGAACTAATTTTAAAGGTTCAGCAGGGAGATGAATTGATTAAAACTGTTGCAGTTGGCGACAGTTATGAAGAACCGATAGTCTTTCAGGTTGAAGGTCCAATTGGAATCCACACAATAGAGGTTAATCAGGGTCGAGTTAGAGTTCAGGAGGCACCGGCTAATGATCCGCTTAAGATCTGCGAAAAAACTGGCTGGATTGACAGGGAAGGGCCAATCATTGTCTGTGTACCTAATTCCTTAAGCCTCTGGCTGGAAAGTACAAACTCAGACATAGATGGGATGAGCTGGTAGGATGAAAAAAACTAAAAAAATAGTAGTCATTTCATTATTAATTTCTCTGGGTCTAGTTTTACACCTGGTGGAGAGCTTTTTCCCGCTTTCTGCAGTTGTTCCAGGTGCCAAACTGGGACTGGCAAATATCGTATCTTTGATTGCCATTTCTTTATTTGGTTTTGGGGCGGCTTTTCAGGTTGTTATTTTTAGAGTCATTTTGGGCTCTCTGCTGGCAGGAACTTTTATGACAATCAATTTTTATTTAAGTTTCAGCGGTGGAATCTTAAGCTTTCTTTTAATGTATCTTGCTTATTATTTTTTCAAAGAATATTTTTCTTTAATCGGAATCAGCATCATTGGTGCGGTTGCACATAATACAGCTCAAATAACAGCTGCCTATTTTATTATTGCTAACCGCGGAATATTTTATTACCTTCCATTTTTAGTTCTGCTTGCTTTACCGACTGGATTTGGAGTGGGGCTGGTCAGCTTTTTTACTTTAAAACATTTACCGTACTCAATTACTGGGGGTAATTTTAATGATCAAAAAAGCAAATAATATAAAAAGTGATCTCAAATTAGTTTTAGCTTCAGCTTCTCCCCGGAGAGAAGAAATCTTAACTCAGTTAAATTTGAAATTTACTATTGTACCTTCAAAAATTGATGAATCAGCTTTTGACCACAGTGATCCGGTGGAGCTGGTCAAAGTTCTGGCAGAAAAAAAGGCCAGTTCTGTTTCAAAACTGGTAGAGGATGCTCTGATTATTGCTGCTGATACAGTAGTGGTCCATAATGATCAGATTTTAGGAAAACCAGCAAATAAATTTGAAGCCAGAAAAATGCTTAAACAGTTAAGTTCAGATAAGCATCAGGTTATAACCGGGGTTGCAGTTTTAAATTCCCGGACAGGCGAAAGCTATCTTGATTATAATGTTACCGAGGTTAAAATGACTGCTATTAGTGAGAGCGAAATAGAAAATTATGTTGAAACTGGAGAACCACTGGATAAGGCTGGAGCCTATGCAATTCAGGGGTTTGGAGGTCTTTTTGTGGAAGAAATAAAAGGATCTTATTATTCGGTGATGGGACTTCCCATTCACCAGCTTGTTGACTTAATGGATAAATTTAATTATGGAATCTTATAAGAGAAAGGAGCTAATTTTTGATGGAAGGTCTGCAGACCAATTTCACCATCAAAGAACTGCCAGCTGAGGAGAGGCCGCGGGAGAAATTACTAAAAAAAGGAAGTAAATATTTATCGACTGCTGAGCTGCTGGCGCTGATTATTAGGACTGGAAATAAGAAGAGGACTGCTGTTGAACTGGCACAGGATCTACTCAGCTTTTATGGAGGTCTGGAAGGACTTCAGGATTTAAGCTGCGAAGAACTGCAGCAGATTAACGGCATCGGAACTGCTAAGGCAGCCCAGATTAATGCTGTTACTGAGCTCAGCCGAAGAATATCAGCTCTTAAAAATCAAAAAAGAGATCTGGTGAGTAATCCAATTCAGGCGGCAGAACTACTGGCCGGAGAAATGCGATTTTTAAAGCAGGAAGTTCTGCGGGTGATTCTGCTCGATGTAAAAAATAAAGTGATTGCTATCCCGGAGATTTCACGCGGGGGGCTTTCAAGTTCGATTGTCCATCCCCGGGAAGTATTTAAAGAAGCGATTAGACGCAGCAGTGCGGCTATGATTCTGGTTCACAACCACCCAAGTGGTGACCCAACTCCCAGTGCTGATGATATAAGTATTACCAAAAAACTTGTCAGGACCGGAAAAATAATTGGAATAGAAGTAATGGATCATATTATTATTGCTGGTGATAAATATTTAAGTTTTAAGGAAAAAGCTTTGTTTTAATTTTTTTGAATAAATTTATTAATTTTATATAATTTGAAAGGGGTTTTAAGTAAATGGTTTTTAAATTTTTAAGTGCACCATTCTCAAGGGATATGGGTGTTGACCTTGGGACAGCAAATACACTGGTTTATATTAAAGGAAAGGGTATCTTAATCAGAGAACCTTCAGTAGTTGCTTTAAAGAAAGATAAGCAGGAGGTACTTGCTGTCGGGGATGAAGCTAAAAGGATGATTGGTAGAACCCCCGGTAATATTATAGCTGTAAGGCCGATGAAAGATGGAGTTATTGCCGATTTTGATGTTACAGAATCAATGCTCCGTTATTTTATAACCAAAGCACATAAGAGAAGTAGAATGGTTAGACCGAGAATAATTATCTGTGTTCCTTCAGGAGTTACAGAAGTAGAAAAGAGAGCGGTAATTGATGCTGCTGTCCATGCAGGAGCCAGAGAAGCCTATTTGATTGAAGAGCCAATGGCAGCTGCAATTGGTGCTGGTTTACCAGTTCATGAGCCAACTGGAAACATGATTGTTGATATTGGTGGAGGAACTACAGAAGTTGCTGTTATTTCTTTGGGAGGTATTGTAACCAGTCGCTCGATCAGAATTGGTGGAGATGATATGGATGCTGCAATTGTTCAGTATGTAAAGAGAAAGTATAACCTGATGATTGGCGAAAGAACTGCCGAAGAAATCAAAATTGAAATTGGCGCTGCTTTCAGTGATAACCCTGAAGGTGTTAAAGAAATTAGAGGCCGTGATTTAGTTAGCGGTTTACCAAAGACTATAGAAATTAACGGTGAAGAAATCCAGAAGGCTTTAGAAGAACCGGTTGTCAATATTATTGATGCTGTAAAAATGACCTTAGAAAAAACTCCACCAGAACTTGCTTCTGATGTAATGGATAGAGGTATTATCCTAACCGGTGGTGGTGCTTTACTGCAGGGTCTTGATAAACTGCTGATTGATGAGACTCAGATGCCGGTACATATAGCAGATGAGCCTCTTGATTGTGTTGCTAAAGGAACTGGAATTGCTTTAGAAGAAATTGATTCTTTAAAAAAGATCTTAATTACACCCAAAAAACTATCATAGGGGGTGTACCTGTTGTTTAAATTTAACAGGAATACTTTAATTGCAGCAGTTCTGGTAATCACTCTGATTATAATTGTATCATTTTTTTATTTTAGCGATCTTAATTTACCCTTTATTAACTGGCTGAGTGATCTAATTTACAATACAATTACTCCTGTCCTTAATCTGATTCATCATCTTGTCGAAAATATTAAAAATTACTTTATTACTTTATTTTCAATTGATGAAATAAATCAGGAGATTAAAGAGCTGCGTCAGAAAAATAGTACTCTTGAAAGGCAGATTCTTTTTTTAGAAAATATAAATCGAGAAAACAAAAGACTGCGGGATCTCCTCGGCTTTAAAGAAAAAGTGGATTATCAGATGCAGGGTGCTGAAGTGATTGCTAATTCTCCTTCAGTCTGGGAAAAAATCATAACTATAAACCGCGGCAGCAGAGACGGGCTGGAAAAGAGAATGCCTGTTGTTAGTTATCATGGTTATTTAGTCGGGCGGATAGAAAATACGGGCAGCAATTCTGCTCAAGTTCGCCTAATCACCGATCAGGATTTTGTGGTAGGTGGTATTATTGCCCGAACTGAATCCCGAGAGATCGGACTGGTTAGAGGCAGCGGCAGAGATGATCAGCCTAATATAATGGACAATATAGCCTGGGATGCTGATATAGAAACCGGTGATATTATTTTAAGCTCTGGTTTATCAAATAATTTTCCCGCTGGTTTAAAAATCGGAGAGGTTAGTAAAGTTGAAACTGATAATTACGGCCTTTCTCAGAAAGCTGAGATAAATTTATTTATTAGTGATATTACCCTGGAAGAGGTAATGGTGATTAAGAATTTTGATTCAGAAATCAGCGGTGACAATGAGACAGAGCAAAACGAAACAAATGAGGACAGTGAAACAGCTGAAGCAATTGAAGAAGATGAGGAAATTGAAGAAAATTAGGCTTATTATGTTTATAATGGAGAGGTTAAATTGAAAAAATATATTTACAATATTTTAATATTACTCTTTCTCTTAATCTGCCAGTTATCTATGGCTGTTATTTTCCCATCTTTAAGACTCATACCGGACTTTATACTTATTTATATTGTAGTTAGAGCTATAATTTTTGGAGCAAAAGATGCAATGATTTATGGAGCATTTGGAGGTCTTTTTCAGGATGTTTTTTTAACATCTTTTATTGGCCTATTTACACCAGTAAAAACAGCTGTTGCTTTTTTGGCTGCATTATTATCAGGCCGCTTTTTTCCTGAGAATTTATTAATTCCTCCATTAGGAGTATTTATGGCGACAGTGGTTCACGAACTATTATATCTGCTGCTGAAAGAAAATTATTTATTTGCAGCTAATTATTTAGTCTTAATCAAAGAAATTATCCTGCCTCTGGCTGCTTTAAATGCCCTAATTACCTTTTTTGTTTATTTAATTTATTTTCTCTGGGGAGGATGGGATATAAGTGGACAGACATAAAATACTAAGAGTAGTTATTCTTGTGATTTTTATTATTTTACTGTCCAGGGCTGCTTATCTTCAGATGGCACGGGGAGATTATTATTATGAACTTTCAGAAGGTAATCGGATTTCTGTTAGACCAATAAACGCCCCCCGCGGTAGGATTTATGACAGGCGGGGAGAAATTATAGTTTCTAACAAGCTTACCTATAATTTATATCTGATGCAGAATGAAATTCCTCCAGATAGAACAACTGAAGAAATCTTAAAGCAGCTGGCAGAATTAAGCAGTCTGGCTGAATCCCGTCTGGTCTCAAATTATAATAGTGCAGAACCTAAATCAGCGATAGATCCAATACTTCTTGCACGGCATTTAAGCAAAGAAGATATGGTAATTATAGCAGAAAACAAAGATATCTTATCCGGACTGCTTGTCAAAGAGTCTTCAATGCGGGATTATATTTATCCTTCAGAACTTGTTCATACTACAGGTTATATAGGTGAGATCAATGAAGAGGAACTGGTCTCATATAATGAAGCCGGTTATAATTATCGTGGTGGTGATTTTGTTGGTAAAGTTGGTCTGGAAAGAGAATATGAATTTTATTTAAAGGGTAAACGCGGAGCTGAGCAGATAGAAGTCAATAGTAGAGGAGAAAAAATAAAGACTATCGGAATTAAAAAACCTGAGCCGGGCAGTGATCTGATTTTAAATATTGATTTTTCACTACAGAGTACTGTCGAAAAACTGCTGGCCGAAAATTTTCAGAACTTAAGAAAAAAGGCAGAAGAAGATGAAGATTTATCGATGCCGACAGGAATTTCGGCTTTAGTTATGGATATTGATACAGGTGGAATTTTAAGTGCTGTAAGCCTTCCTGATTACAGTTTGAATTTATTTGCAAAGGGGATCAGCAGCAGCGATTATCAGCAGCTAATCAATGATCCTTTAAACCCTCTAATTAATAGAATAACTATGACTGCCGTACCTCCAGGTTCTATTTTTAAGCTGGTAACAGGGACTGCAGCAATGGAAGAACTGGGAGTAAGAGCTAATACTACTTTTTATGATTCAAATGGTGCTTTTTATATCCCTAACTGGTCAGAGCCATTTAGAAACTGGAATCCGGTAGGTGAGGGAAAGCTTGATTTTGTTAAAGCAATTGCTCGCTCCAATAATATTGTTTTCTATGAGCTCGGTTATGAATTATATAAAGAATTTAATGGTGACAAACTGGCAGAATATGCTCGCAAATTTGGTCTGGGCAGCAAGACAGGTATAGACTTACCATCAGAAAAAAAGGGGTTGGTCCCTGATGACCAGTGGAAGAGAAAGCATCTTAACACAGGCTGGTATCCAGGAGATTCAGTCAACCTGTCAATTGGCCAGGGCAGTCTGCTGACAACACCTGTTCAAATTGTTAGTTTAATATCTACTATTGCGGCTGATGGAGTGAGCTATAAACCACAGATAGTAAATAAAATAAAAAACGCTGATGGTAAAATTGTAAAAGACTTTGAACCGGAAATTAATATCGATCTCAGAGATGAAATTGACAGCCGGGTATTTGAGGCATTACAGCAGGGAATGCATGATGTGGTCAATAAAAGTTATGGTACAGCCTCCAGACATTTTAATGATTTTCCACTGACTGTTGCCGGTAAAACCGGTACTGCTCAGACAGGAGGTGCCAACCATGCCTGGTTTGGTGGCTTTGTTCCCTATGATAATCCACAGATCGCTGTAGTGGTATTTATAGAAAATGGGGAGTCCAGTGCTTTTTCTGTTCCCATAGCTAGAGAAATTATGGAGTATTATTTTGGTTTCAAAAATCATCATAATAATCGGAAAAAGATTTATTATTATCAGGAGGAAGAAACTAGCGGCTAATTAACCGGATAAAGACCCTTAATTAGTCAGTATTTTTACAGTTCAGGCAGGACTTTGAACTTAATTAAAGAATATATTAAAAAGTGTTTAACTGAGGAGAGATCTTATGGCTTCTGTATTTTCATTTCAGGCAGTTTCAGATGGGATAGTAATGAATTTTCGTAATGGCAGTACCTTTGGTAATATCAAAAAGGCTGTCAGTCTTCATGCAGCTGAAGCTTCTGACTTTTTTACAGGTGTTAATCTGTATTTAAATTTAAGTGGACTGGAATTGGCATATGAACAGCTGGAAGAATTGATGGAGATAGTAAAGAATTATAATCAGGTTAATAAAATTTATTTTACAGCCCGAAAGATTGAAACAGAAGAAAAGATGGATGCCCAGCAATCCGATGCAGTAATTATCAACAGAACCCTGAGATCTGGGCAGAGAGTCAAGCATCAGGCCAATGTTGTGATTGTTGGAGATGTCAACCCCGGAGCTGAAGTCATAGCCGGTGGCGATATTATTGTTTTTGGAAGACTGAGGGGTGTGGTTCATGCAGGTGCAGGTGGCAGCAAAGATTCTCAAGTTGCAGCTTTAAAATTGAACCCAACCCAGTTAAGAATTGCGTCATTAATTGCTCGGTCACCTGATGATAGTGATAGTTCAAAACTTCAGGCAGAAAGAGCATTTATAGAAGATGATCAAATTATTGTTGAGAAAATTTAGGATAAATCCAGGGGGGATGAAATTTGGCAGGCAAAACAATTGTTATTACTTCAGGTAAAGGTGGAGTAGGAAAAACTACTTCTTCAGCAAATATTGGTACTGCCCTGGCAATGCAGGGGAATAAAGTGTGCCTGATAGATGCTGATATTGGTCTTAGAAATTTGGATGTTGTTATGGGATTAGAAAATAGAATAGTTTATGATATTGTTGATGTTGTTGAAAATAACTGCCGGCTTGAGCAGGCCATGATCAGAGATAAACGTTATGATGGTCTTTATTTATTACCAGCTGCACAGACAAGAGATAAAACTTCTGTAACTCCTTTTCAGATGAAGGAGCTTATTGAAAAATTAAAAGAAGATATGGATTTTATTGTTGTTGACTCACCAGCGGGAATTGAGCAGGGTTTTAAAAATGCAATTGCTGGCGCAGACAGAGCAATTATTGTTACTACACCCGAAATTTCTGCTGTCCGTGATGCTGACCGGATTATTGGTCTGCTGGAAGCAGAAGGGCTGCGTGATCCAGAAGTTATTATCAACAGAATTAGAGCAGATATGGTTGATCGCGGAGATATGATGGGTATTGATGATATGATAGAGATACTGGCTATTGATTTAATAGGTATTGTTCCGGAAGATGAAGGCATTGTAGTTTCTACTAATAAAGGTGAACCGATTGCCTTAAATGATAATGCTAAAGCAGGTCAGGCTTACCGCAATATTGCCCGCAGAATTATGGGTGAAGATCTACCGATGATGCCGTTGGAAAAAGATAGCTTTATAACCAGATTCAAAAAATTAGTTGGTTTATCTTAATATAAGGGGGGGAGTAAAATCGATATATTAAAATGGCTCGGTTTGAAAAGTGATGACAAAAAGAGTAAGAGTGTAGCAAAGGAAAGACTGCAGTTTGTTCTCGTTCAGGATAGAGTGAAATTAACTCCAGATGAAATGGATGCAATGCGTGATGAATTAATAGGTGTTTTGAGTAAATATATAGATGTTGATTCTCAAAAAATTGAAATGGATGTTAAACGAGAGGACGATATGACAGCCTTAGTTGCAAATTTCCCCCTCAAGGGTTCAAAGTAGAGGGGTTGCTCCATTATGAACTGGAATAAAAAATTTCTGCGTTATTTAAATTTTAATGTACCATTTGCTGTAATACTTTTAATAATTATTGGTTTTGTCAGCATTAGTTCTGCTGTCGAAATCAACCAGGTAGATAGTGGTGCTTTAAGATTTCTACAAAAACAGGCTGTTTCGGTTGTTTTGGGACTGCTGGTTATTTTTATTCTGCAGGCTTTTGATTATAAAATTTTTAAAGAATATGCAGCAGTTATTTATGTTACAATGGTTTTGATGTTAACTGCTACCCTGTTTGTGGGGAGAACTGTATCTGGAGGAGCCCGCTGGATTAGCATTGGTGGCTTTAACCTGCAGACTTCAGAATTATCTAAAATTATGCTGATTTTAGTTCTGGCAGCAGTTATTGACAATAATTCTGATGATATGGGCTATTTAAAAGGGATGTTTTTACCTTCACTGATTGCCTTTATCCCTTTTGCACTGGTTATTCTACAGAATGATCTGGGAACTGCCCTGGTTTTATTTTTTATCTATTTAGTAATGCTTTTTGCTGGCGGCGGTAATTTTAAGTATATGGCCTCAGTATTTGGTGGTGGATTTTTATTGCTGGTACTTCTGATAACAGCTCATGTTACGCTGGATACACCACTACCATTTTTAAAAGAGTACCAGTTAAATAGATTAATCGTTTTTATAAATCCCAATATAGATCCCCACGGCAGCGGCTATAATATAATTCAATCTAAAATTGCCCTTGGTTCAGGTAGAACTTTTGGTAAGGGACTTTTTGCGGGTACTCAAAATCAGCTTAATTTCCTGCCGGAAAAACATACTGACTTTATATTTTCAGTAATTGGGGAAGAATTTGGATTTTTAGGTTCAACAGTTGTTATCCTTTTATTTTTATATTTACTCTGGCAGTTTTTAAATATAGCAGAAAATGCCAGGGACCGCTATGGCTATCTGGTTGTGATCGGGGTAATGGCAATGTTTTTATTTCATATCTTAGAAAATATCGGAATGACAATGGGAATTATGCCAATTACAGGTATTCCCCTGCCTTTTATCAGTTACGGGGGAACATTTATGCTTACCTCACTGACTGCAGTTGCAATAGTAATAAATATAAACTTAAGGAAAAATAAATTGATGTTTTAAATTATGAGGTGGTTTTTTGCAGTATAAGAAAAAAATTATAGAAAATTTATATAAAATTTCCAGCCCGGAGCGCTATACTGGTAATGAATGGAATTCTATTCAAAAAGACTGGCAGTCTGAGAGCCTAAAAGTGGCTCTGGCCTTTCCCGATGTATATGAGATTGGTATGTCACACCTGGGCTTAAAGATTTTATACCATTTAATCAACCGAGAAGAGAATATGCTGGCGGAGAGGGTTTATGCTCCCTGGCAGGACATGGAAGATTTAATGAAAGAAGAAGAGATTCCACTTTATACTCTGGAGTCTTATCATGAAATTAAAGATTTTGATATTTTAGGTTTTACCCTGCAGTACGAAATGAGCTACACCAATATTTTAAATATGCTTGATTTAAGCGGTCTTTCTGTTTATGCTGATGAAAGAGCAGAAGAAGATCCGCTGGTAATTGCCGGCGGCTCAACTGTATTCAACTCTGAACCAATAGCAGAGTTTATTGACCTCTTTTTTGTAGGAGAGGCAGAAGCATTCATAATCGAACTCTTAAATAAATATAAAGATCTAAAGGCTCAGGGATTAAAAAAAGCTGAAATTCTAAAAAAGCTAAATAAAATGCCCGGAGTTTATGTTCCTTCACTCTACAGTGAGGACTATGGTGAGCAGGGTGAGATTTTAGCTTTAAATTCAGACCCGGGTGAAAAAGATAGGGTTAAAAAACAGGTGGTTCAGAATTTGGATCAGGCTTTTTACCCCACAGATTTTATAGTTCCTTACCGTGATACAGTGCACGAAAGAGTTGTTTTAGAAATTTCACGCGGCTGTACCCGAAGCTGCCGGTTCTGTGCAGCTGGAATGGCCTACAGGCCGGTAAGAGAAAGAAGTGTTGAGCGCTTAATGGAGTTGGCCGAGAAGGCTTTAGAGTCAACAGGTTATGATGAGATTTCTTTAACTTCTCTCAGTACAGTCGATTATACTGAGGCCAAAAAACTGGTGCAGCAGATGACAGAAAGATTTAGTGACAAAATGATCAGTGTTTCTTTATCTTCACTGCGGGTCGATAAATTTTCTGTTGAACTGGCCGAAGAAGTCAACAAGGTTAGAAAAACTGGTTTAACCTTTGCACCTGAGGCGGGGACACAGCGCTTAAGAGATGTGATCAATAAAAATATCAGTGAAGAGGATATTTACAGTGCAGCCCGCTCTGCTTTTGAAAATGGCTGGTCCAAGATCAAGCTTTATTTTATGATTGGTCTGCCGACTGAAACTATGGAAGATGTTAAAGGTATAGCAGAGATGGCTCAAAAAATAAGGAATATTGGCCAGGAAGTCCGCCGAAATACTAAAAAAAGAATGCGGCGAATAGAAGTTTCTGTTAGTGTATCAACCTTTGTTCCTAAAGTTTTCACTCCTTTTCAGTGGCATAAGATGGATGATATAGAAACGAT
The DNA here is from genome assembly GCF_003070835.1 of Halanaerobium sp. Lineage (NCBI taxonomy): Bacteria > Bacillati > Bacillota > Clostridia > Halanaerobiales > Halanaerobiaceae > Halanaerobium > Halanaerobium sp. The sequence continues at coordinate 15,013 of NZ_QBLR01000025.1, forward strand.
TATAAAAAAACACGATTATTTAAGAGATAACATCAAGGGAAGAAGCTTTTCTTTTAGCTGGAATGATCCGGAACTCTCGCGTCTGGAAGGAGTACTTGCCAGGGGTGACAGGAGACTTTCTAAAGTAATTACCTCTGCCTGGGAAAAGGGTAGCCGCTTTGAAGGCTGGCACGAATGCTTTGAGCCCAGAATTTGGGGCGAAGCCTTTAGAGAAAATGAGATAGATCCTGAAAGTTATTTAAGAGAAAGAGGAGAAGATGAAATTTTTTCCTGGGAGAAACTGGATATTGGGATTCCCAAATCATTTCTACTGCGGGAATATAAAAATGCGCACCAGGAAATTTTAATAGATGACTGTAGATTTGCTGACTGTCACGGCTGCGCAATCTGTGGCAATTTTGAAGTTGATTTAGAGTTAGTAGGTGGTAGAACAAATGAATTACAGGATTAAATTTGCTAAATTAGAAGATCTAATGTATATTTCGCATTTAGAGGTTATTAAAACTTTAAGAAGAATTATCAGAAGAGCAGAACTACCGGCAGCCTTTTCTCAGGGCTATAATCCGAGGATCAATCTTGCTATTGGGCCGCCGCTTGCGGTTGGTTTAATCAGCAAAGGGGAGTATTTTGATCTCGAGCTGGAGGAAGAAATGGAGCCGGAAAAGCTCCTGGCAGACTTAAATGATGCCTCACTTGAGCATTTAAAATTTTTAAAAGCGGTAGTAGTACCGGATGATATTCGCTCACTTTCATCTTTAGTTGATACTGCTGTCTATACTATTAATTTTGATTATACAGAAGCTAAAAGTTTAGAAGCAGAGAGGAAAATGTTAGAGGAATTTATGAATCAGGAAGAAATAATGATTATCAGACACAGAAGAAAAAAATCGGATAGAAAAATAGATTTAAAGAAAAGAATATTTTCTGCAGAGATAACAGATAAAAACAAATGGAAATTTGCAGTTGTTACAGGGAGTAGAGGGAATGTAAGACCAGAAGAGCTCAACCGGGCTCTCAGAGAAAAATATCCAGAAATCAAAGAGTTTTCTCCTCTACAGGTTGTGAGAGAGGGAGTTTTTGTAAATGATGGAGAAAAATTTGACCCTCCCTATGCAGAAAAATTCATCGGGAGTTGAGATAGATGAGCAGACAAATAATAATTAATTCGGAATTCAGAGAAAGAAGAGCAGCGTTATTAAATAATAATTCGCTGGAAGACTTGTTTTTTGAGAGAGATACCTATCATAAAATTGCAGGTAATGTCTATCGGGGCAGGGTGCAGGATGTACTTCCCGGTATGCAGGCGGCTTTTGTCGATATAGGTATTGCCCGCAATGCTTTTATTCACTTAAATGATTTATATCCAATTTTAAGCAGTGAGCAGAAAAAGAAGTTGAGCCAAAAAGATTTAAATATTAAACATGTGCTGCAGCCAGGACAGTGGCTGATGGTTCAGGTTGTTAAAGAACCGATGGGCACCAAAGGGGCAAAGGTTACCTGTAAGATTTCGATCCCAGGTAGATTTTTTGTCTACATTCCATCAGATAATAAAATCGGGATATCCCGCAGGATTAATGATGATGGTGAGCGGGGGCGCTTAAAATCAATCGCCCAGGATTTAAAAAATGGTAAAGAAGGTTTGATTATTCGGACCAATGCCCATGATGAAAGCTACAGCAAGCTGCAGAATGATTATAATTTTTTATCAGGAACCTGGAAGCGAATTCGTAATGACTTTTTCCAAAAAAATGATATAGATATTTTATATCAGGAAGAAGATTTACTCAAAAATTTAATTAGAGATTATCTTGATGAAAATATTGATCGAGTAGTAGTTGATGATAAAAAAGATTACCAGCGTTTAATTGATCTAACTTCAGTTTTTGCCCCTGATTTAAAGAATAGGATTGCCCTTTATCAGCGCAATATACCTATTCTGGCAGCTTATAATATCGAAAAAGAGATAGAGAGCCTGCTGCAGCGCAAAGTCTGGCTTAAATCTGGAGGTTACCTGGTAATTGATCAGACAGAAGCTTTGGTTTCAATTGATGTTAATACCGGTAAATTTACCGGCAAGAAAAATCTTCAGGATACAATAGTTAAAACCAATAAAGAAGCAGTGGCAGAAATTGCCCGCCAGATAAAATTGAGGGATATCGGTGGAATTATTATTATTGATTTTATTGATATGAATAATCACTCTGATCAGCAGTCAGTTACTGATCTGCTGGCAAATGAGCTGGCAAAAGATAGAACAAAGACCTCTATTTTAGGTTTTACGCAGCTCGGACTACTGGAGATGACCCGCAAAAAAGTGAGAGAAGGTTTTGGTTCACTGATGCAGAAGGACTGTCCTGTCTGTGGTGGAACTGGCAAGGTTTTATCAGAGTCTACAGTAGCAATGAAGGTTATCCGTAAAATCGATGAGATTACCAGCCGCAAAAAATATCCGGCAGTTTCTTTGGAGCTGCACCCTGAGGTAGCAGCAGTTTTAATTGGTGCTGGAGGAGAAAAATTGCAGGAGCTGGAAAATAAATTTGGCATTGATATTTTTATTAGCGGTAATGCAGAGCTTAAATACGAAGATATGATTATTGAAAAAGGAACAAAAGAAGACCTGCAGCCGGAAGTGCTGGACCTGGATGCCGGTGACAGAATAACTGTAAAAATTGAGGATCAGCATGCCAGCAACGAAAATGCAGGTATTGCTAGAATAGATGGTTATATCATTATTGTCAATGGAGCCGGTAATATGGTAGATAATGAAGTTGAAATAATTATTGATGACATGCACCGTACCTATGCGAGAGCACATTTGGCCTAATTTTTAAGCAGAGTTTTAACGTTAAAAATTCAGAGTCGAGCAGGAGATCACTGATTTTGGTGATTTCCTTGACTCTGGAGCTGATTTATGCTAGAATTTATATCTGGAGTTATTTATCCAGCCTTCATTTTGAAGGTGCCAAAACCGCACGGTACAGGCCGTAAAATCTCTTCTAAGAAGAGTGCCTCATCCGGCGAGTCTGAGGTAAGGGAGGTGTAACATATAATGTACGCTATTATTAAAACTGGCGGTAAACAGTACCGCGTTGAAGAAGGTCAGATTATTAAAATTGAAAAGCTTTCTGCTGAGGAAGGCGATAATGTAGAATTTGATCAGGTTTTAGCTTTATCTGATGATAATGGTTTTAAAGCAGGTTCTCCAATGGTAGATGGAGCTTCTGTTAAGGGAAAGGTAATCGAACAGGGTAAGAATAAAAAGATTGTCGTTTTCAAATATAAGCCAAAGATCAGATACCGCAAGAAAACCGGTCACAGACAGCCTTACACTAAGGTTTTAATCGAAGACATTAATGCTTAATTTATTTTATAGATAAGCAGCAATATTGACTCTTAGTCAGTATTTAACTTTTAAATTTTTAAAAATTTATTTTCTAAGGGGGTGGAGTTAAATGTCCCAGAAGAAGGGTGTTGGTAGTTCCCGGAATGGTCGTGATAGTGAATCGAAACGACTTGGTGTTAAGGAATTCGACGGCGAATTCGTATCAGCTGGTAGTATTTTAGTGCGTCAAAGAGGTACTAAATTCAAGCCAGGTTTAAATGTTGGCCGTGGTAGTGATGATACTTTATTCTCCAAGGTTGACGGTTATGTTAAATTTGAAAGAAAAGGCAAAAAGAATCGTCAGATCAGTGTCTATACAGAAGATCAGGTAGCAGCTATTGCTAACTAATATTATTGTATAATATCCCTCAGTGCTTTAGGTGCTGAGGGTTTTTTGCTGTTTAAATTTTAAGCTTTGCTGCTTAAAAGTATTTTGTAGTTTTGTCTAATTTATTAAAAAATAGGAGGTGAAGATGATGTTTATAGATGAAGTAGAATTTAAAGTTAAAGCTGGTGATGGGGGTAATGGTGTTGTCAGTTTTCGCCGGGAAAAATATATTGACCAGGGAGGTCCTGACGGTGGAGATGGTGGAGATGGTGGCAGCATTATCCTCAGAGTAGATGAAGGGATGAATACCCTTGCTGATTACCGCTATAACAATATTTATAAAGCTGACCGGGGCCAGAATGGTCAGGGCAAAAAGATGCACGGAAAAAATGGAGAAGATCTCTATCTGGAAGTACCGCCGGGAACGATGGTCTATGATGCAGATACTGATCAGTTTCTTGCTGATTTAAAAGAGGCAGGAGATGAGTATGTGATTGCAGAAGGCGGCAAAGGCGGCCGCGGAAATGCCAGATTTAAAAAGTCAACCCGCAAAGCACCCCGTTTTTCTGAAAATGGAGCTAAGGGTGAGCTGCGTAAAATAAGACTGGAGCTTAAAGTGCTGGCTGATGTTGGTCTGGTTGGTTATCCTAATGTAGGTAAATCAACATTGATCTCGCAGGTATCACATGCTAAGCCAAAGATTGATTCCTATCACTTTACTACTCTGCATCCGAATTTAGGGGTTGTTAAATATGGTGAGTATCACTCCTTTGTTATGGCAGATATTCCTGGTATAATAGAAGGTGCCCACCAGGGAACAGGTCTTGGTGATGAATTTTTGAAACACTTAGAGCGGACCAGACTTTTAGTCCATGTAATTGATGTTTCTGGGATTGAGGGTAGAGATCCACTTGAGGATTTTGAAAAAATTAATAATGAGTTAAATAAATACAATGATTACCTTGCTTCTTTAGAACAGGTTATTGCCTTAAATAAAATTGATCTTGAAGAAGGAAGACAGAATATAGAAACCGTAAAATCAGAATTAAATGACCGCGGCTACAGTGTTTTCCCGATCTCTGCAGTAACCGGAGAAGGTTGTAAGCCCCTGATTTATCATCTCGGACAGCGTCTGGAAGAACTACCGAAAAGAGAAATAGAAAAAGAAGAAGAGGTAGTGATCAGACCTGACTTTGTAGATGAATTATATATCGACAAGTTAAATAAAGATAAATATGAAATTAGAGGAACCCTGCTGGACTCCTACCTGGAAAAAACTGATTTTAATAATGATGCAGCTGTGCAGAGACTGATGCGGGTTTTAAAACACTATGGTTTAAATGATATGATGGAAAAAGAAGGAGTAAAAGAAGGGGATACAGTTGTGATCGGACCCCTGGAATTTGATTATGTAGAATAACAAATGCTAAATGTGATAATTTAGTGAAATTTGTAAAAAATAGTTATTTATCAGAAAGAAGGTGATATAATGTTAACAGGAAAAAATAGGAGTTATCTCAGAGGAGAGGCAAATTCGTTGGACCCCATTGTGCATGTGGGTAAAGATGGAATTACTGAAGCTGTAATTGAACAGTTAGATGCTGCTTTAGAAGGCCACGAGCTGCTGAAAGTTAGAATTTTAGAAAGTACAGGCAGAACAACTCGATCTGCTGCAGAAGAGCTGGCCACAGCAACCGGTTCAGATGTTGTACAGGTTATAGGTGGTATTGCAGTATTATTCCGCCAGCGTGATGAAGACTCAAATTTTAAACTTTAAATAACAATTAAACCCGGGGGAGAGCTTCACAGGGAGGAATTTTTATGTCAAAAGTTAAAATAATAACAGATAGCTGTTCTGATTTACCAGCAGAAATTATTGACAGCTATGATATTGAATTTTTAAATATTGAAGTAAATATTAATGATAAAATTTATTATGATCGTGCTGATCTGCAGCCTGCTGACTTTTATCAGCTGCTGAAAGAAGAGGAAAATGGAGTTCCCAGAACATCAAGGATAACTCCAGCAAAATTTATTGAGGTCTACCAAAAAGCACTGGCAGAATATGATCAGCTGCTGGTAATTGCTTTTTCATCCAAATTGAGCGGTATTTTAGAATCAGCAGTACTCGCCAAAAAAGAGCTGAACAGCACCCTTGATGATGAGCTGGACAGTGATCGAATTACAATTCTTGACTCCAAAGCGGCATCTGTCGGCCAGGGACTTTTAGTCTACAAGGCTGCAAAATGGCTGCAGGAAGGTAGAGAACTGGATTCGGTGGTAGAAGATTTAATGGCTGATGCCTCCCGGCTGGAGCATATTTTTGCTGTTGGTGATCTGGAGATGCTCAAGCGCGGCGGCAGAATTTCTAAGACAAAGGCTGTAATGGCCAATGTTTTAAATATTAAACCGATACTCCACATTCAGGACGGTAAAATCTTAGCTCACGATCGGGTCAGGGGTAAAAAGAGAATGATTTCTTATCTGCTCGATCAAATAGAGAAAAAAGCCGACAGGCCGGAATCACAGGTGATTGCTCTTACCTATTCTCAAAATGAAAAATATGCCCTGAAATTAAAAGCAGAAATCGAAGCCAGATTTCAGCCCGAAGAAATTTTCATTAGTGAGATAGGGGCTGCAGTTGGTTCTCATGCGGGACCGGGGACCCTGGCTGTTGTTTTTAAAAACAGCGAAAAAGTTGCCGCACCGGAAGTATATTAAGCTTAAGCTATTTTATTTAATTAATAAATATTATAAAAATATTAAGAGAAGAGAAATGTGTGATATTAAATGGCTATTTTAAATATAAATAATTTAAAAAAAGAATATGGTATCGAGACCGTCCTCAAAGATTTTTCGCTGAATGTAAATCAGGGAGAATCAGTGGCCCTGATCGGCCCCAATGGATCTGGTAAAACCACGATTTTTAGAATTATCACCGGCCAGGAATATTTTTCTGAGGGAACAGTTTCAGTCCGCAATGATATCGAAGTTGGCTACCTTGATCAGCTGCCTGACTTTAATTCTGAACTGACAATTTATCAGGAGCTGGAAAAGGTATTTGCCGAAGTCAAAAGGCAGATCAAAGAAATGCAGCGGCTGGAAGAAAAAATTGCCCACCACGGTGAGAAAGCCGAAGAGTCTGAGGCACATTCTGATAATCTCGAAACAACAATGAGAGAATACAGTGAGCTTCAGCACAAATTTGAAAAAGGTGTGGGCTATGAATATCAGAGCAAAATTAGACAGGTAGCTGCTGGAATGGGCTTTGACGAAGAGGAAATTCAGGCCAAGACTCTTGATCAGTTAAGTGGTGGCGAAAAAACAAGGGTTGGACTGGCAAAACTACTTTTAATGGAGCCAGATTTACTGCTTTTAGATGAGCCGACAAACCACCTTGATTTAAAATCGGTAGAGTGGCTGGAAACTTATCTTAATTCCTACCAGGGCAGCCTCTTAATTATTTCTCATGACCGCTATTTTCTGGACAACACAATTGAGAGAATTGTGGAGATTAAAAATGGCAAAAACGAAGATTACAGCGGTAACTACAGCTATTATCAAAAGGAGCGCAAAAGAAGATACGAGCAGCGGCTGCGGGAATATAAAAACCAGCAGAAAAAAATAAAAGAGCTGGAAGATGCAATCGAGCAGTTATATATCTGGGGACGCTCCCGGGACAGCGAAAAGATGTTTAAAAGAGCGAAGGCAATGGAAAAAAGGCTGGAGCGGATCGACCGACTGGAAAAACCGCGGCTTAAAGGTAGAAAAATGAAGCTGGAACTGGATACTGAAATCAGAGGAGGCGATGATGTTCTTTTTGTCGAAAATTTAGCTAAAAGTTTTGAAGATCTCAAACTCTTTGCTGATTTAAATTTTGAGCTCCACCGCAGTGACAAGGCTGCTATTATTGGTGACAATGGTACCGGAAAGTCCACAATTTTAAGAATTATCATGGGCGAAATTACTGCCGATCAGGGAAGAGTAAAAATCGGGACCAATATTTATCCCGCTTATTACCGTCAGGAATTTGAAGGCTTTAATCCCGAAGATGATCTGATCACAGCCCTGCAGCGGGAAACAGCTGTCACCAATTCTAAAGCACGAGATATGCTGGCTTCCTTTTTATTTACCGGAGAAGATGTTTTCAAAAAGGTAAATCAGCTGAGCGGTGGGGAAAAGAGCCGCCTGCGCTTACTGCAGCTGATGAGTGGTAATTATAATTTTTTAATCCTGGATGAGCCGACAAACCATCTCGATCTGGCTTCACGCGAGGTGCTGGAGGAGGCACTGCAGGAATATCAGGGAACAGTCTTAATTGTATCCCATGACCGCTATTTTCTGGATAAGGTTGTTGACTATATTTACGAGCTTGACCAGCAGGAACTGAATAAATATTTTGGTGACTACAGCTATTATAAAGAAAAAAAGCAGGAGCAGATATCCGCTCAGGAGCAGCAGGAAAAAGAAGAGCAGAAAAGTGAAGGCAAACTTGACTATGAGGCCCAAAAAGAAGCCCGCAGTCAGGAAATGAGGAGGCAGAAAAGGCTGGAAGAGCTTGAAGCTGGAATCGAAAAATTGGAAAAAGAACTTTCAGCTCTGGAGTCGGAGATGACTGCTGAAAAAAATATAGACAACTACGAACTCCTGCAGCAGTTAAAGGGTGACTATCAGACTAAAAATGATAAATTAGAAGAGTATTATCAGGAATGGGAAGAACTTATTTAATTAAATATTTTAATAATTTCTAAAGAAACTGAGCATTATGTCGGATTGGGAACCGGACTTTAAAATGTGAGGTAGGGATAATGGAGGATATATTAGATCAAATAGAAATTAGGCTTGAAAATATTAAAATTTCTGAGACAGTTGTGGAGCAGTGGCAGCAGCTGCTGGATCTACTGCTTGATTTTTCTGAGGCCCAGGATGCTCTGATTAATTACTATCAGGCACCTTATTTAAGAATTGAAAAGGGAAGTTCAAACAGGGAGAATATTTTTTCTGAAGGAGAAAAATTTAAAGTTAAGGGTCTTTACTGTAATGATGTGATTAAGCAGAAATCGGCCCTGGAGATTAACAATGCGGCTGAAATAAAAAAATGGCAGAATTCAATTTATATGAAAAATGGACTGATCGCTTACCTGGGTTACCCTATTTTATGGCCGACAGGTGAGATTTATGGTACAGTCTGTATCCATGATAAAAAAGAGCGTAAGTTTAATAGTTTAGTTAAAAAACAGATTAAGTTTATAAAAAATTTGATCGAAAGTGATCTGGAGATTATATATCAAAGCCACTTAAATAACAATCTCCGCCAGTATTATGCCGAGCTGATTGAGAACCTGCCGGTTGGAGTTATGATTGAGGATCAAAATGGCAGAATATTAAAAGTTAACAAAACTATGGAAAAAATCAGCGGCTATGCCAGAGAAGAGCTTATTAAACGCACGGTTTTCGAAACTGTAGTTCCGGATAATCAGGAGCAAGTAGCCAGAAAAAATATCGAAAAAATCTTAAATGGCGAATTAATGATCCATGAGCTGCCCTCGGCAAGCGGCAGTGGAGAAGAGAGATTTATCAGGCTCCAGGAGAGGAAAATAACTCTCCCCAATAATGAAGTGGGAATTATTTCAATCCAGAGTGATATTACTGATAAAATTAAAAGTGAAGAGAAGATAAAATATGCCAGCTATCACGACAGCCTGACCGACCTTTATAACCGCTCATATCTGGAAAATAAAATTCAGAATTTAAATCAGGAAAATCGATTCCCGGTGGCTCTGATTATGGCAGATTTAAATGGGCTTAAACTGGTAAATGATACCTATGGACATAATGAAGGGGATAAACTGCTTAAAAAAATGGCGGCAATTTTAAAAGACAGCTGTCGGGATAGTGATCTAATTGCCCGCTGGGGTGGAGATGAGTTTGTGATTCTGCTGCCGGAGATCGACAGTGAGGCAGTTAAAAAGATTATTGAGCGGATCAATAAAAAAATTGCTGATACCTTTTTAGAATTTGAAGATGGAAGCAGGCTGCCACTTTCTGCAGCCCTTGGTTTTGGAGTTAAAAAACATTATTTTGAAGATGTTTTTGAGATTTTAGATGAAGCAGAATCAAAGATGTATAAAAATAAACTGACAGAAAGCAGGAGTATTAAGAGCAATATTTTAAATACCCTCTTAAAAACCTTAAGTGAAAAAAGTCAGGAGACTTCCAGTCATTCTGAGCGGATGGCGGAGCTGGCTGTTAAACTGGCAGAAAAGATTGGCTTAAGTCAGGCTGAGATTAACAAATTAACTCTGATTGCTAAACTGCATGATATAGGTAAGACTGTAATTCCCGAAAAAATATTAAATAAGGAAGATAAACTTACTGAAGCAGAGTGGAAAGAGATTCAAACTCACCCTGCGGTTGGACATCGGGTTTTAAATGCAACTGAGGAGTTTTCTCATATTTCAGAAGAAGTACTTTCCCATCATGAGAGGTGGGACGGCAGTGGCTACCCGCGGGGGTTAAAAGAAGAAGAGATTCCCCTGCTGGCAAGAATTATTGCTATTGTTGATGCCTATGATGTGATGACAGAAGAGCAGGTCTACAAAGAAGCGATTTCTAAAGCGGAGGCTCTAAAAGAAATTGAAGCTGAAGCCGGCAGTCAGTTTGATCCTAAACTGGCACAAGATTTTATTGAGCTGATGACAGAATAAAAAATAAAATTTAATCTAAACAAAGAAAAGGCCTGCCGAGAGAAGGAAAATATCTGGCAGGCTTTTCTTATAGTATAATATTATTATGTGATAGTTTAATAATATTATCAGATTTAATTAAAGAGCTACTGCACCTTCCTCACCGGTTCTAATTCTAATTACATTTTCAATATCAGAGATAAAGATTTTTCCGTCTCCTACTTCCCCGGTCTGTACAGCTTCTTTAATTGCTTCAACAATCCTGTCTACATCAGTATATTCGACAATGATTTCTACCTTTATTTTTTTGCGGAGTCTGATTCTATAAGTTACACCTCTATAAGTTTCTGAATGACCTTTCTGAGCACCATAACCTTTAATTTCAGTAATGTTTAAACCGCTAATTCCAATTTCCTCAAGTCTGTCAATTAATCGATCTGTTTTATCAGGTCTGATAATTGCTTCAATTCTTTTCATTTTAGCTACCTCCTTTAGTTTTGAGCTTTGACATTTACCATAAAGTCCGGATAAGATTCTGCACCGTGTTCTGAGTAATCAAGCCCCTCAATCTCATCTGCTTCGGAAACTCTGAGGCCGATAACGGCATCAATAACTTTAAAGAGCACAAAACCAAGACCAAAAGCCCAGAAGAAAACAGCTGTCACCCCAATTATCTGAGTTACCAGCAGCTCAAATCCACCACCAAATAGTAAGCCGCCCTCTGTGGCAAAGATTCCAACTGCTATTGTACCAAAGGCTCCACAGACACCATGAACAGAAACAGCACCTACAGGATCATCAATCTGTAATTTATCAAAGAATTCAACCGAGTAAATTACTATCATACCAGCAATTGCACCGATAATTACCGCCGAAAGATTTCCTACAGCAGCTGTACCGGCTGTGATTCCAACCAGGCCAGCCAGAGCGCCGTTTAAAGTCATACTTACATCAGCCTTGCCATATTTAATCCAGCTGACAATCATTGCCATTACAGCACCAGCTGCAGCTGCCAGGTTGGTTGTTACCGCAATGGATGCAATTGATAAATCTGTTCCAGCTACTGTGGAACCGGGGTTAAATCCAAACCAGCCAAACCAGAGAATAAAGACACCGAGTGTGGCCATCAAAAGGTTGTGTCCGGGTAAGGCATTGGCACTGCCGTCTTCATTATATTTACCAATTCTCGGTCCTAAAACAATGGCTCCTGCTAAAGCAGCCCAGCCTCCAACAGAGTGAACAACAGTTGAGCCGGCAAAATCAACAAGTCCCATTTCTGCTAACCAGCCGCCGCCCCAGATCCAGTGTCCTACAACAGGATAGATAAATGCGGTAATCACAACACTGTAAGCTAAGTAACCGGAAAAGTTAGTTCTTTCAGCCATTGCTCCAGAAACAATTGTCGCTGCAGTTGCTGCAAAAACAGTCTGGAAAATAAAGAAAGCTGCAATTGGAATATTAAGTCCTAAATTTGCAAATGTGTCCTGGAGAAAATAACCGGTTGTTCCAATAAAGCTGTTGCCTGAGCCAAACATAAAGGCAAAACCAACTGCCCAGAAAACTAAAGAACCGGAAGCAAAGTCCATCATATTTTTCATAATAATGTTACCCGCGTTTTTAGCTCTGGTAAATCCAGCTTCAACCATGGCAAATCCAGCCTGCATAAAGAAAACTAAAAAGGCTGCAATTAAAGTCCAGATAGTATCAATTGCAACTGCGTTGGCTGCTGCCTGATCTTCCTGGGCCAGAACCAGTCCACTAAATAAAATTACCATCACCACTGTCATCAAAATAATTTTTTTCATTTCACTTCTCATTCCTCTACTACTCATAATAATTTCCTCCTCGTGTTAGGTATATGTTAACTATGAGTAGATTATATATATAGCTTACATAAAAAGCAAGGAATCTGAAGTTTATATAACAGTATACAGTAATTCATGCTGGATTTAGACATCTAATTGACGACTAATCAATTAAAAATCAGGTATGGCCGGCAGCTCTAACTTGTGCTGGTTGGCTGCAGCAATCTCTTCTATTCTGGCTGCAGTTTCTGACTCAGCTTCTCCATCTACCAGGTAATAATCAAGCTCTCTGTAGCTTAAACCAAGTTCATCTTCATCACTCTGACCATCCCAGAGACCGGCAGAAGGTGCTTTGGTAATTAT
>NZ_QBLR01000283.1:0-4352 GCF_003070835.1 Halanaerobium sp.
ATATTAATACATATTTTAGTCCAAAAGAAAGGAGAGATATGATAGTAGAAAACATATCGGAAGAGATTGAAGTTGAATATTATGAAGGCTTATTAATTGACTTTATGCAAAAGGTTAACTCTAATCTCATTGTAAAAGAGTTACGTTCTCTTTCTGATTTTGAACTTGAATTTCAAAAGGCACTTATGAATAAGAAGCTGGATGAAAATATAGAAACAATATTATTAACTTCTGAACTAAAATATAATTATTTGAGTTCAGACTTAGTTAGGGAAATATCTGAATCAAAAGCTAAGGTTAAAGAATTTGTTCCTGAAAATGTTCAGGATAAATTAAAACTTAATTAAATCAGGAGGGTTTTAAAATGAAAAATTTTTTTACTGTCGATGAAATGGAAATAGGTCAGGAAGCTAGTTTTTCGAAAACTATTACAGAGTCTGATGTAAATCTTTATGCTGGTGTTACAGGAGATTTAAATCCTGCTCATATTAATGAAGAGTTTGCAAAAAATACTATGTTTAAAGGTAGAATTGCTCATGGAATGCTTGGAGCTGGTCTAATCTCTGCTGTTTTGGGAACAAAATTACCTGGACCAGGAACAATTTATATTTCTCAAGACCTTAAATTTAAAGCCCCAGTTCAATTTGGTGACACAGTTACTGCTGCTGTTAGAGTTAAAAGTAAAGATGAAGATAAAAATAGAGTTGTTATGGAAACAACATGTACTACTCAAAATGGAAAAGAAGTTATTATTGGTGAGGCAGTTTTAATGCCTCCTAAGAAGTAATTAATTATCATTTATAAGGAGGATAAAAATGGATTTTAAATTATCAGATCAACAGAAGATGATCCAGACAGTTTTTAGAAAATTTGCGGAGAAAGAAGTAGATCCGATTGCTGCAGACATTGATGAAAGTTGTGAATTTCCAGCAGAAAATGTAAAGAAAATGGCAGAAGCAGATATGATGGGTATTCCTTTTCCCCAGGAATATGGTGGTGCAGGAGCAGATACTTTAAGTTATATTATTGGAGTTGAGGAACTTTCATATAGATGTGCTACTCACGGTGTTATTTTATCTGCACATGTTTCACTTGGTGCTCATCCAATTTATAAATATGGTACTGATGAACAAAAAGAAAAATATTTAGAACCTCTTGCAAAAGGAGAAAAACTCGGTGCTTTTGGTTTAACTGAACCTAATGCTGGTACTGATGCAGCAAGTCAAAATACAACTGCGGAACTCGATGGTGATGAATATGTATTAAATGGTAATAAGATATTCATTACTAATGCAGGTGTAGCAGATACATTTATTATTATGGCGATGACTGATAAAAGTAAGGGTACTAGAGGTATAAGTGCTTTTATTGTTGAAAAAGATACACCAGGATTTACTGTAGGTAAAAAAGAAGACAAAATGGGAATTAATGCTTCAGATACAAGAGAGCTCATTTTCCAGAACTGCAGAATTCCAAAAGAAAATCTACTTGGAAAAGAAGGTATGGGTTTCAAAATTGCTATGGCAACTTTAGATGGTGGCCGGATCGGTATTGCTGCTCAGGCTTTAGGAATCGCACAAAGAGCGCTTGATGAGACAGTTAAATATGTTAAAGAAAGAGAACAGTTTGGACGTCCTATTGGTAAATTCCAGGGTTTGCAGTGGTATATTGCCGAAATGGCAACAAAAGTAGAGTCAGCACGTAATTTAGTTTATAAAGCTGCACTGACCAAAGATTCAGGAGAATCGTTCTCCACTGAGGCAGCTATGGCAAAATTAAAAGCTTCAGAAACAGCTTCGGAAGTTACCAATAAAGCAGTTCAGATTTTTGGTGGATATGGTTATATGAAAGAATATCCAATGGAAAGACTAATGCGCGATGCAAAAATAACCGAAATTTATGAAGGTACTTCTGAAGTACAAAAAATGGTTATTGCAGGCTCATTATTGAGATAATTTAACATAACAGGAGGTAATTATAGTGAAGATTATTGTCTGTATCAAACAGGTTCCTGATACAAACGAAGTAAAAATAGATCAAGATAAAGGTACACTAATTAGAGAAGGCGTACCAAGTATTATTAATCCAGAAGACAAAAATGGTATAGAAGCTGCAGTTAAGTTAAAAGAAGATTTTGGAGGAGAGGTTATTGTAGTAAGTATGGGACCTCCTCAGGCCAAAGTGGCTTTAAAAGAAGCATTAGCTATGGGAGCAGATGAAGCAATTTTATTAAGTGATCGTGCATTTGCTGGTTCTGATACCTGGGCTACAGCTTATACTATTTCTCAGGCGATTAAAGAAATTGGTGACTATGATCTGATATTCTGCGGTCGTCAGGCTATTGACGGTGATACTGCTCAGGTAGGACCTCAAATTGCAGAAAATCTTAATTTGAATCAGTTAACATATGTTTCAAATATTGAATTGGAAGATGATAAGGTGAAGGCACGCAGAGAATTAGAACAGGGATATAGTGAATTAGAAACTAAGCTTCCTGTTTTAGTTACAGTGCTTGAAAGTATCAACAAACCACGCTATGCTTCAATTAAAGGTATAGTAAATGCTCACAGTAAGCAAGAAATTAAAGTCTGGACAACTGATGATTTTGAAGTTGATCTGGATAAGCTGGGGCTTGATGCTTCACCAACTCAGGTTCATGAAACTTTTGTTCCCAAGCACGAGAAAAAAGGTGAAATGCTGGAAGGTTCATATGAAGATATAGTAGATAACTTAATTAAAAAGTTACGCAGTGAAAATGTAGTTTAAAATAGCCACAAAACACTAGGAGGTTAATATATAATGTTAATAATTAATGATACATGTGTTGGCTGTAGTGTATGTGTGGAAAAATGTCCATATAATGCACTCAGCATGAAAGATGGTGTTGCAGTTGTTGATCAAGATAAATGTACACTCTGCGGTGCCTGTGTAAAAGTATGTCCGGTTGATTCAATAGAGATTGAACAGAATGAAAGTAAAACTGCTGTTGATATTTCTGAATATAGTGGAGTCTGGGTATTAGCAGAGCAGAGAAATAATGAGTTATTAAATGTTTCTTTAGAGTTAGTCTCTGAAGGAAGAAAGTTAGCAGATGAATTAAATGAAAAACTCACAGCAGTAGTATTGGGTTCTGAATTGAGCAAAGCTGGAAAAGAGTTAGTAGCTCAGGGAGCAGATCAGGTTTATATTGTAGAAGATGAAGAATTACTACAATATAGAACTGCACCATATACTAAAGTTGTTGCTGAACTTATAAATAAATGTAAGCCAGAAATTGTATTACTTGGAGCAACACATAATGGTCGTGATTTAGGACCAAGAGTTTCTGCAAGAATCAATACTGGACTTACTGCTGATTGTACTAAATTAGCTATTGATAAAGAACGTAAAATCCTACTGCAGACAAGACCTGCATTTGGTGGTAATCTAATGGCAACAATTATTTGTCCTGAGCACCGTCCACAGATGTCAACTGTAAGACCTGGAGTTATGACAAAAGAAGAAGCAGACTATAATCGTACCGGGCAAATTGAATATCTAGATGCAGATATTAATGATAAAGATTTAGGAGCAGAAGTAACTAAAGAAGGTGTTATTCTCAAATTCAATCCGGAATTTGGAGATGAAGATCTTTTAACCGAAATTGTTCAGATTGTTAAGGAAGCCCAACACAGTGTTAATCTGGAGCAGGCTGATATAATTGTATCAGGTGGACGTGGGGTTGGTGATCCAGACGGATTTTCTGTAATTGAAAATCTTGCAGAAACTTTAAATGGAGAAGTAGGAGCTTCACGTGCTGTTGTAGATGAAGGTTGGATTGATAAAGAACATCAGGTTGGCCAAACAGGTAAAACTGTTAAACCAAGATTATATATTGCCTGTGGTATTTCTGGAGCTATTCAGCACAGAGCAGGTATGAATAATTCTGATGTTATAATTGCTATTAATACTGATGCTGAAGCTTCAATTTTTGATATCTGTGATTATGGTATTGTTGGAGATCTTCATAAAATTGTTCCAATGCTTTCTGAGGCATTTAAACAGGTGCTTAGTGAAGAATAAATTTACTTTAAATGACAGTTCAAATATATGTAGGGCGGTAGAAAATTCAACTACTGCTCTACATAAAAAAATATAAATGATAGTGAATTTAATAATTTGTAGTCAAATTGCTACAAGTTGTATAAAAAATCTACAAAAAGAGTACTAATTATCTTTAAATTAATTTTAAATCTCCTAAAAAATATAGTTCGGATAAATAAATATAGCCATATAAAGACTGTTATAACAGGGATTATAAAAAAATATTATTAAATTTAGACTTTTGGTACAATACTTGCATTATTATATTT
>NZ_QBLR01000284.1:0-4328 GCF_003070835.1 Halanaerobium sp.
ATTTTACAAATAACACCAGCAGTAAAGTTACTGAAATTTTAAAATTGATGCCTGCCGTCTAATATGATAAAATAAACTGGCAAAAGTAAATATTATAAGCGAAACAACAAGGAGGAATTATTTTGGAAAGAGAAAACTGGACTTCCAGATTAGGTTTTATTCTAGCTGCATCTGGATCCGCTATTGGCCTGGGCAACATCTGGCGTTTTCCATTTATTACCGGAACTAATGGAGGCGCTATTTTTATTTTAATCTATTTAGCTGCAATTTTATTTATTGGTTATCCGATTTTAGTTTCGGAAATGTCTCTGGGAAGGATTACAGCTAAAAATCCAATTGGCGCTTTTAAAAAAATGGCACCTGATACTGCCTGGCCTCTGGTCGGAGCGCTTGGAGTTTTATCAGGTTTTGTAATTTTAAGTTATTATTCTGTTGTTGCAGGCTGGGGAATGTCCTATATTTTTAAATCTCTGAGCTTTACTGCAGAAAGCAATTTCCCGGCAATATTTTTGGGACATATCAGCAGTTTTACCGAACCAATTATCTGGCACGGAATTTTTATGTTTTTAACAATTGCTGTTATTGGGGCTGGAGTTGTTAATGGAATCCAGAAACTGGTTAAAGTCTTAATGCCAATTTTATTTGTTATTATCTTTTTACTTATCATTCGTTCTGTAACTCTAGAAGGCGCTGCAGCAGGATTAAGCTTTTATTTAAAGCCTGATTTTTCTGCAATTGACTTTCAGACCTTTGCTGACGCAATCTCACAGGCGTTTTTCACTCTGAGTCTGGGAATGGGGGCCATGATTACCTATGGTAGTTATTTAAGTAAAAAAGAAAGTATTAGTGAGAGTGCAGGCTATGTTTTGATTTTTGATACAGCTGTAGCTTTACTGGCTGGTTTTGCCATATTCCCTGCGGTTTTTGCTTTCGGGCTTGACCCAGCATCAGGACCCGGTTTAACCTTTATAACCCTACCGGCAGTCTTTACTCAAATGCCTTTTGGAACATTTTTCTCATTTATTTTCTTTCTGCTGCTGACAATTGCAGCCCTAACTTCTTCGATCTCAATGCTTGAGGTTGTTGTTGCCTTTTTAGTTGATGAATATGAATGGAAGAGAAAGAAAGCATCTTACTTAATGGGTTTTTTAATCTTTTTAATTGGAATCCCCCCACTACTGGGCTACAGTTCATTTTCTAATTTCAGCTTTTTAGGAATGGATGTCCTTGATACTTATGACTGGTTTTCTAACTCAATTTTCTTACCAACCGGTGGAATCTTGACTTCTATTTTCGTTGGTCATATCTGGGGCAGCAGAAATGCAGTTAAAGAAGCAAATAAAAACAGCCGCTTTAAAATTGGAAATATCTATTCTATACTGTTAAAATATATTGTTCCGACAGCTGTTTTATTTATCATGCTCTTTAATATCTATCAGACAATTTAATTATTGATTTAATAAATTTTAGGAGGTTCAATTTTGGTAAAAAATAAAGATTTATGTGTTCATTATGATCGCTGTGGAGGCTGTTCAATTCAGGAAGTTCCCTATTCTAAACAGCTCGAAAATAAAAAAAATACTCTGCTAGACATTTTTAAGGAAAAAGAAATAGATATTGACAACTTTGAAGGAATTCTGGCAAGTCCTGATATTTATGAATACCGAAATAATATGGAATTTAGCTTTGGAGATTTAAAAAAAGGCGGCAAACTGCAGCTGGGGATGCATCCCCGGGGTAGAATGTTTGATGTAATTACAGTTGATCAATGCTTATTAGTTGATCAGGATTTTAGAGATATTTTAAGTACTATTATAGATTACTGCCGCACCAATGAATTTAAAAAATATCATGTTAAATTAAGAGAGGGGTTTTTGCGGAATTTAGTAATTAGAAAAGGTATTAACACTGGAGAAGTTGCAGCCAATCTGGTTACTACCAGTCAGCAGGATCATGATTTTTCTCCCCTGACTGAGAAGTTAAAGACTCTTGCTTTAAAAGGGGAGCTTGTGGGTTTTGTGCAGACTATTAATGATGGTTTTTCGGATCAGGTAAGCTGTGATGAAATGAAAATCTACCACGGCCGCAACTACTTTTATGATCAGCTGCTGGATAATAAATTTAAAATAGATTCTCTTTCTTTTTTTCAGACCAATACAAAAGGGGCTGAACTATTATATTCTGAGGCAGAAAAATATATTGGCAGTGCAAAAGAGAAAATAGTATATGACCTTTACTGTGGAGCTGGTACCATTTCGCAGTCTATCGCTGCTGACGCTGCAAAAATCTATGGGATAGAAATTGATCCAGATGCTGCAGAAAGAGCAGCCGAAAATGCTGAAATTAACAATGTGCAGAATACAAAGTATATTGCTGGAGACGTGCTGGAAGAAATTAATAATATTGATCAGCAGCCTGATTTACTGATTATTGATCCACCCAGACCGGGCATCAATCCTAAAGCACTGGCTAAAATTGCCGCAGTAGATTCAGACGAAATATTATATATCTCCTGTAATCCTAAAAGTCTGGCCAGAGATTTAAAAGAACTGGAAATTCATAACTACAGACTGAAAAAATTTAAAGCTGTAGATATGTTTCCTCACACAAAACATTTAGAAGTAATCACTCTTTTAAAAAAAGTCTAAACTAATTTTTAGAATTCAATAAATCTATCTACAATAAAAACCGTCCACTGCAGTTTAAACTTCAATTAAAAACTGCGGCAGACGGTTTTTTATACAAATATTTTGCGATTTTTATGCAAGAAAAGTATTGATCCCAATTAATAATAAGATAATGCCACCAACATAATCTGCATATTTTTCTACTAAAGCTATATGTTTTATGTAATTAACAATTTTAAAAGCGGCTCCGGTAACTATAGAAGCAAGTAATCCAATTATTAATGCATCCTGGAAGATCAACGAATAATCAAATTCAAAAAGAAGTGAAAAACCTGCTCCCAGAGCATCAATACTGACACTCACTCCAAGTACAACAACTGTCCAGAAACTTAGCTGTCTGTATATACACTCTTCTCCGTTTTTGTATCCCTCTCGAATCAGAAAAATACCGAGTAAAAATATCACCGCTCCACTAAAATAATTAGAAATAGTAAAGAAATTTGTATCAATATAGTTTCCTGCTAATCCACCAGTTAAAGCAAAGAAAAATTGAAAAAAGCCAAATGAAATTATAACCTTAAATTTCTCTCTCAGATTTGTTCTAGTTCCACAGCCAATTGCCATTGTGACACCTGCTGCATCAAGAGCTAATGCCAGTGCTACTAAGAAAATATTAATTTAAAACCCCTCCATATTCATTAAACTTTATTTTTATATTTTTAATTATACAAAATAGTAATTAATATTAATTACATACATTATTATATATTATAAGTTATCTATCTTAAAGATGCAATTAACAGCATCACTTTTATTAAAAAAATTACAGATCCAGGTTGAAAATTAGGAACAATAAAACCAAACTAAATTATTAAGAACAATTTCACACTGCAGTTTCACTTTAATTAAAATCTCTGCTATAATTAAGTTAACAATTACTGAGGAGGAAAAATTATGGAGCATAATAGTTTAGAGACTGCAAAAGCAGCTATAAAAATGGCGATTTCTACTAGAAGTGAAGAGAAACAATTAAAAAAAGATTTTGCAGCTGATGAGATAAATACTGCTGCTGTAGACTTTGGTGGTGAATTTAATAAGTCTGTTCCTGATATCATTGAAAGAGCAGTTATTGCTGCCAAACGCGAAAATATAATAAATGAATCCCATGTTGCCCAGGGAGCAGTTGCCGGAGCAGCTCATGATGCTGTTACCCAGATTATGCCCAGAACAATGGGGTTAAATGTCGGAGGTAAAATTGGTGTTGCCCGCAGTGGGGAACATATAGTTGTTGCTATCTTTTTTGGAGTTGGTATGTTCAATTTAAATGAAGTTACTGTTGGTTTAAGTCACCGTTCATTACTTGATAAAAATGCTTAATTAGTTAATTAAATCACTATTTTATGTTGGCTCATTAAGTTGACAAAGGTACACATATATAAGTTGACAAAGGTACACATATATAAGTTGACAAAGGTACACATATAATAGTATAATAAAGAAAATCAAATAACTGGTAGCATGGTAATACGGTAGGAGAATTTGTAGGAAAGCTTAAGCTTTTGTTTAAACAAGGGATTTTTATATCTAATTTTAAACAAAAAAGCTTTAAGCATTTTAACACTCCAGCTGGAGTGTTTTTTTATTAGCTAGGAAATTATACCTGATGGTTTGTTGTGGATAATATTTATAGTTTCATAATTT
>NZ_QBLR01000026.1:0-26970 GCF_003070835.1 Halanaerobium sp.
ATGAAAGGCAGCTGATCAGATTGCTGACTAAAATTGATAAAAAGATAAATCTAAAAAATATAATTATCTATCTAATTTTCTCTGCAAATTTTTTGATATTATTTGCCTATTTACCCTTTTATCAGGAATTTCAGCTTTTTAAGAGGGCTGATAATAGCTATCAGCTGCTGCGCTTTGATAATATTTATTTTCCCCGTTTAAAAGTTCTAACTTACAGTGCTTTTATTTTGCTGATCCTATTTCTGATCTATATAATTAAAAATCAGGATAATATTAAAAATAATGTCTTTAATTATCTTATTTTTTCACTTTTTATTATGTTTTCATTTTCAACCTATTTTGCTGTTGATCCATTTACAGCTTTAAATGGGAGAATTTATCGCTGGGAGGGGTTTATTGCCCTGGCAGCCTATCTTTTTTTCAGTTTTTTAACTGCAAATCTGGTAAAAAAATTAAATCACTTTAAAATCTACGCCTATTTAATCTGGGCTTCTGCGGCAGTTTTATCAATTTATGGATTGCTGCAGTATTTTGGTTTTGACTTTATTAAAAGAGATCCTTTACGAGAGAATTGGTACCGAGCCTTTGCTACCTTTGGTAATCCTAATTTTGCTGCCAGTTTTGCTGTTCTAGTTCTGCCCACCTTTATTTTGCTCTATCTGGTTTTAAAACAGAACAGTTATAAAATTGCAGCTTTTACAGGCAGCTCTCTGGTGTATGGCTTTTTGCTGAGTACAGCAACCAGAGGTGCCTGGCTTGCTTTTTTTCTAACAGTAACAGCAGCAGTTATCTTGCTTTTTGATTATCTTAAGCAGAAGAAAAAGGAAATTCTCAAACTGTTTCTTGTTTTCATTTTAATAACTATCTTTTTAAATTCCTTTCACAGTGGCTTAACCGGGCTCAGGTTTATCAGTATCTTCCACGATCTGCAGGATCTTTCTTCAGCTGAAGAGGAGGAAATAGATAGGGTGGGATCAAATAGAATCTTCATTTATAAAAATTCTCTACCGCTGCTGCTTGAAAATCCAATCCTGGGAGCAGGCCCTGATAATTTTGCTGAAGTATTTCCCCAGCAGAAATACAGAGAATTTGCCGGCAGTAAAAATCAGATAGTTGATAAAGCACATTCAGAATATCTTCAGCTTGGGGTAACGGCAGGAATACCTGCTTTAATAATTTATTTAGCCTTAATTGCATATGTTTTATTTCAGCTGCGGCCAAAAGCCGTGCAAAAAATTGAGCTGGCTCAGAAAGAAGGCCTCAAGAAATTTATTAAATTAACTCTGTTTTTTTCTATACTTGCCTATGTACTTCAGGCAGTATTAAATATAAGTGTTGTCACAGTAGCTCCCGTATTCTGGACCATCCTTGGTTTTGCTGGAGCATATATTATAAATTTTAAAGATGATTAGTTTGAGGAGGAGAGTAGTAGATGAAAATTGTTTTAACCGGTTTTATGACAGCAGGAAAGACCACTGTAGCTAGAATGCTGGCCGATAAAAAGAATTTAAATTTTTATGACAGTGATGATTTAATTGAAGCTAGAGAAAAAATGAGTATTGAAGAGATTTTCACTGTTAAAGGTGAGGATTATTTTAGAAAGCTTGAAAAAGAAGTTATTTCTGAGCTTTTGAGTTCTAAGCAGGATCTGGTTCTGGCTCCAGGGGGTGGCGCGGTTTTAAATGATGAGCTGCGGCAGCTAATGCTGGAACAGGCAGAAGCTTTCTGTCTTGATGTCAGTGCAGAAGAGGTTTTAAGGAGAAATAATAGTGATGAGATAATTAGACCTCTGCTTGAAGTTGATAATCCGCTGGCAAAAATTAATTCACTTTTAACTGAAAGGAAAAAATATTATCAGCAGATCCCGACTCACTTTGACAGTGATCGCTATTCGGCAGCAGAGATTGTGGATTTAATTTTAGCCGAGCTTCCCGATCAAAAACTAAAAATTGAAATCAAAGCCCAGGATTCTTCCTATCCGGTGCTGATTGATCAAAAGTTTAAACAGAGCAGTTTTAGTAAAATTTTAGAAATGATCAGTGGCCGAAAAGTATTTTTGCTGGCCGATCAAATAGTAATGGATAATCATGCTGAGCCGATTATTAATTTAATGGAAGAAAATGCTGAACTGATTAAATTGGAACTTGAAGCTGGAGAACAGATTAAGGACCTTCAGTATCTAAAAAAGGCATATGATATTTTATATGAGAATAATTTCAGCCGCTCTGATTATGTAATTGCATTTGGTGGCGGTACCATTGGTGATCTGGGAGGTTTAATTGCCTCAACCTATTTAAGAGGCTTAAAACTAATCCAGATGCCCACAACCTTAATCTCTCAGCTTGACAGCAGTGTTGGCGGCAAAACAGCTGTTAATTTTAGAGACACTAAAAATTTAATCGGCAGCTTTTATCAGGCAGATTTGGTCTATTATCAGCTGCAGTGGCTTGAAACCCTGGCAATTAGAGAAATAAAATCAGGACTGGGTGAAGTTATTAAATATGCTGTCCTTGGCGGCAATCCATTGTTTGAGATTTTAGCTAATAATAAAGAAAAAATTCTTAATTTAGACCAGGATATCCTGCTTGAAATTTCAAAAATTTCTCTTGAGATGAAGGATTATTATGTCAGTGAAGATGTTAAGGACAGGGGATTAAGAAAAAAACTTAATCTGGGCCACAGTTTCGGTCATGCAGTAGAAGGAGCGGAAAAGTTCAAATACAAACACGGTGAGGCAGTAGTAATGGGAATTGCTTTTACGGCTTTTTTATCCCATAAAATCGGAAAATTAAATGAGGAAGCTTTCCAAAAAATTATCAAGCTGATTCAGGGTTTTGATTATCAGCTTTTCCCTTCCGAAAATATTGATGCCGAAGAACTTGCTTCCTATATTGCCCATGATAAAAAGATTAGTGATAATAAAATGTGGTGGGTTTTAATTAATGATCTTGGAGATACTTATTTAAGTGATAGATTTGATCACAAAAATATTCAAAAATACATGGAGGAATATTTATGCAGAGAGTGGCTGTAATTCATGGACCAAATTTAAATATGCTGGGTTTAAGAGAACCAGAAATTTATGGGACAACTAACTTAAAAATGTTGAACGAAGATTTAAAGACTAAAGCAGAAGAAATTAATTTAGAAATAGAAATCATGCAGAGCAACCATGAGGGAGAAATTGTTGATTATCTGCATCAAAATTACGAAAAGCTGGATGGAGTAATCATTAATCCAGGTGGACTGACTCATACCAGTGTGGTTTTAAGAGACGCTCTGGCTTCTGTAAGACTGCCGGTAATTGAAGTCCATATCAGCAACATTCACCGCCGGGAAGAATTTAGAAAAAAATCAATAACTGCAGGGGCGGCTGTTGGTCAGATAACCGGTCTGGGAGTACAGGGATATCTGCTGGCTCTGGATGGAATAAAAGAGGTATTAAGAAAGGAGAAATATTAGTTATGGAGAAAAGAATAAATAAGCTCAGAGAAAAAATGAAAGAAAAAAATATAGAGGCTTTTTTAGTCACTAAAAAAGAAAATGTTCGCTATTTAAGTCAGTTTACCGGAACTGCAGGTAAACTTCTGATTACCGAAAAAGACAGTATTTTTATTACTGATTTTCGCTATTTAGATCAGGCAGCAGATCAGACAGATGGCTGTGTAATCGAAGAAATAAGCAGCAATTTCATTAAAGGTTTTGCAGAATTATTAAAAAGAAAAAAAATAAAAAATTTAAGTTTTGAAAGCCAGGATCTCAACTTTAAAACATACCAGCAGTTAAAAGAAAAACTGGAATTAGAGAACCTTAATCCAGTTGAATCAGTTGTTGAAAGTTTAAGAATGATTAAGGATTCAAATGAGATTCAGAAAATAAAAAAAGCAGTAGAAATTGCCGATGAGGGATTCCAGTTTTTACTAGATTTTATCGAAGTGGGTAAAAGTGAGAAAGAAATTGCCCTGGAGCTGGAATTTTTTATGAAAAGAAATGGTGGGGAGGCCAACGCCTTTGATTTTATAGTAGCTTCTGGTAAAAGGGGGGCTCTGCCGCATGGGGTTGCCTCAGATAAACTAATAGAAAAAGGAGATCTGGTAACCATTGATTTTGGCACTGTTTATCAGGGATATCATTCAGATATCACCCGGACAGTTGCTGTTGGGGAGCCGGCTTCGGAATTAAAAGAAATCTATCAGCTGGTTTTAGGAGCCCAAGAGAAAGTGATTGCCGAAATCAAAGCCGGAATGAGCTGTGTGGAAGCAGATAAGATTGCCAGAGATTTAATCAAAGATGCCGGTTATGGAGATAACTTTGGTCATGGTCTGGGTCACGGAGTTGGACTTGAAATTCATGAGGGTCCGCGAGTTTCCTATACCTCGGAAGATAACTTAAAACCAGGAATGGTAGTTACAGATGAACCCGGGATATATGTTTCAGGGCTGGGAGGAGTAAGAATTGAGGATGACCTATTAATCACTGAAAATGGCTGTGAGGTCTTAAATTCAGCTCCCAAGGAATTGATAATTTTATAAATTTAGATTATCAGAAAGCTTATTAAACTCTCATTCAGCCAAAACGCTGAACTTAAAGCTTAATAATTTGTTTAAAAAGCTAATTTCTGCTATAATTGAACTGCAGTAAAAAATAGTGGAGGTGCTTTAAATGATTTCAACAAATGATTTTAATACTGGTTTAACAATAGAGCTGGATGGAGAGGTTTATCAGGTAATAGAATTTCAACATTCAAAATCCGGCAGAGGCAGCGCATTTGTTAGAACTAAATTAAGAAATGTTGAAGAAGGTTACACAATTAATAAGACTTTTAAGGCGGGAGAAAAAGTAGAAACTGCCCATGTCGAAAAAAAGAAGATGCAGTTTTTATACTGGGATGGTAGTGACTATATTTTTATGGACAATGATACTTACGAACAGTTTCATCTCAGTGAAGAACAGCTGGGAGATAAGGTTAAATATTTGAAGGAAAATATGGAACTTGATATAGCTGTTTATCAGGGACGTCCGATTGATATAGAACTTCCAACTTTTGTTGAGTTAATTGTAGAAGATACTCAGCCGAATATTAGAGGTAATACTGTTTCTGGAGGCAGCAAACCTGCTACAATGGAAACAGGTCTGGTTGTACAGGTTCCTTTATTCATTGAAGAAGGAGATATTTTAAAAATAGATACCCGCAGCAACGAATATATCGAAAGAGCAAACAGCTAAATACTTTTGAAGGGGGAATTTTTTGATGGATTATTTAATCATTGGGGCTGGAGCTGCAGGAGTTTCTGCAGCAAAGGAGATTCTTAAAAATCGAAAAAGTGAAGATAGGATTTCAATTTTTACAGATGAAAAATATCCTTTTTACTATAGACCGCGGCTGATAGAATGTCTTTCAGGTGAGGTTGAAGTAGAAGATATTATTATCAATGATCAAAAATGGTTTGAAGAAAACAATATTGAACTTCATCTTAATGAAAAGATTATTGAAATTGACAGTCAGAATAAGCTTTTAAAAAGCAAAAAGGATCAGTATACATACGATAAATTACTGCTGGCAAATGGTTCTCACTGCTTTGTTCCCCCATTTTCTGGTGTTGATCTGGATAATATTTTCACCTTAAGAACTGCAGCTGATTTGGAGGAAATTAATCAGGCAGCAGAAAGAGCAGAAAAGGCTGTTGTGGTAGGGGGAGGGCTTTTAGGCCTGGAAATAGCCTATAATTTTGCTAAGGCCGGCCTGGATACGACAGTTTTAGAAGTTGCACCCTATCTGCTCCCAATGCAGCTTGATCAAAGAGGTGGGGATCTGCTGGAGGAGAAACTGAAGCAGAATAATGTAAAAGTAGTTACAGATGCTTCAACTAAGGGCTTTAAAGGAGAACAGAGTGTAGAGAAAGTTATCATGGAAGACCGTGAAATTGAAGCTGATTTAGTTTTAATTTCGACCGGGGTAAGATCAAACACTTCTCTGGTTGAAAATCTGGATATAGATAAAAACAAAGGTATTTTAGTTAACAGCAAAATGCAGACTTCCAATCCTGATATTTATGCTGCCGGTGATGTGGCAGAATTTAATGATAAAATTTACGGAATCTGGCCTCCTTCTCTAGCCCAGGGAAGAGTAGCTGGAACGGTAATGAGTGGAGGTCAGGCTGAATTTGACGGCTATGTGCCCTCTCACAAACTAAAGGTTGCCGGAATTAATGTGGTTTCTCTGGGAGAATTAAATAAAGAAGGGGATTACGAGGAAGAAGTTCTGGAAGATAACGAAAGTTATGTAAAAGTAATTAAAAACAAAGAAGAAAAAATTGGAGCTTTAATTGTTGGTCAGTATTCAGAACAAAACCAACTGCTGGCTGATATTAAAAGATAATTATTTAGTAAATAGAAGGAGGTTAAATTATGAGTGAAGAAGAAATTAAAGATATTAAAGCTGAAAAAGTAGAAGCGGAGAAGGATGAAGAAGGAAGCATTAAAATTGCTGACGAAGTTGTGGGGATAATTACCGGTCTGGCGGCAACTGAAGTTGAAGGTGTGGCTGGAATGAGTGGCGGTCTTGCAGGTGGAATCGCTGATATGCTTGGCCGAAAAAGCCTCAGCAAGGGGGTTAAAGTAGAAGTTGCTGATGAAACAGCTTCTGTAGACGTATATGTAATTATAGAATATGGTAATTCTATTCCAGATGTAGCCTGGAAAATTCAGGATAATGTAAAACAGGCAATTGAGGGAATGACTGGCCTGGATGTTAAGGCAGTCAATGTTCATGTTCAGGGAGTTAACTTTCCGGAAGAAGAACAGAAAGAAGCTGAAAATAAAGTAGAGGAAGTAGAAGATGAAGAATAAATTCTTCTTTCAAAAATGATTGGAGGTTAAGCCATGAAAATTATACAAAATATATTTTCCTTTTTAATCGCTTTAATTCTTATCGTTTTAACAATTACTCTTTCTCTATATAGTTTTGGGCTTTTATCGATGAATTTTATTCCCGATCTAATTTCTGCAAGCTATAATAACTGGCAGGCAGCAGTGGTCTATCTAGCCTTTTTAATCATGGCCCTTTTTGTGCTCTACCCTTACTTTACCGATCGGAAATTCAAATCAACCAGGTTGCTGAGTTCAGAGTCAGGAGATATTACAATTACTATTTCCGCTCTTTCGAACCTGATTAAAGATCGAGTTAAAGAAAAACAGAGATTCGATGATATTAAAATCAAACTTGAAGAAAAAGAAGAGGGCTTAAAAATTATATTAAGTGGAAAGTTAACAGTGCCCGGTGATTTACCAGCTATTAGCGAAAGCATTCAGCACGATTTAAAGAGCTATATTAAGCAGACCACAGGCATTCAGGTAGAGAAGGTTCAAATAAGAATTGATGATGTGCGCAAAGATAATAAACTGCCTGAAGAAGTAGAATGAGGTGGTCAATAAATGGATAAAAATCAACTTAATGAAGAGCTAATTCAATTTATCTATCTTAACCGCAAAAAAATCTGTGGAGCCTTAATTGGCTTAATTATTGGAGTTTTGATTTTAACCATTGGTTTCTTTAAAACTCTGCTGCTCTTTATAACCACTCTAGTTGGCTATTATTTAGGCTCGCGCTGGCGTTTTGAAGAAGATTTGAAAGATTTTATACTAAGAATTATTCCAGAAAGATTTAAATAGAGTTAGAAATGAGGTATTTTCTTTATGCAAAATGTTTCGAGACATAAACAGAGGATCTGGGTTTTACAGATTCTTTACGGACTGGATATCAGAAAAAAGCTTGACCTTGAAAATTCAAGAAAGAGCTACAGAGATTTTATGAATGAAAAAGGTGCTCTGGCTGATGATTTATATGCCAAAGAGCTTCTGGAGGGCATTATTATGGAACTTGAGCTCTTAGATGCTCAGATTGACCAGTATGCAATTAACTGGAATATCGAAAGGATGCCGGCAATTGACAGGAATATTTTAAGAATTGCTGCCTATGAGATTCAGCATGAAATCCCGGCAAAAGTTGCGATTAATGAAGCAGTAAAAATTGCAAAAAAATATGCAGATGATAGTTCACCATCATTTATAAATGGAATACTGTCTAAATTTGCTTAAAAAGAGGGCTTAGGGCCTTCTTTTTTTTAAAAATTTTTTGGACCTGGTTCAATAAAACGATTTAGGTGCCAGGTTCAATCAAAGAAATAAGTTAATGGGGTGTGAAGATGGATTATTCAGCAAGAATTGCAAAAATTGAAGAGTCAAAAACTATTGCTGTCAGTACAGCGGCCAGTAAATTGACAGCAGCAGGAGAAGATGTGGTCAGTTTTGGTGTGGGAGAGCCAGATTTTCCGACACCTGATTTTATTAAAGAGGCAGCAGTAGAAGGAATGAAAAAAGGCTATACAGGCTATACCTCTGCTTCAGGTCTACCGGAATTAAAAGAGGCGGCAGTTGCTAAATTTGCTGCTGATTATTCACATCAGTATTCAACAGATGAAGTAATTGTCTGTAATGGTGGTAAACAGGTTCTTTTTAATGGCCTTTCAGCTATATTAGAAGAGGGAGATGAGGTATTAATCCCCAAGCCTTACTGGGTTTCCTACCCGGAGTTAGTTAAACTTGCCGGTGGTAAGCCAGTTTTGATTGAAACTAAAGCTGAAAATAAGTATAAAGTAAAAGCAGAAGAATTAAGAAGTACAATTTCAAAAAACACTAAGGCAGTCATTATCAATTCACCTTCAAATCCTGATGGTCATTTTTATTCTGCCTCAGAACTTGAGGAACTAATTGGAGTCTTAATTGAGCGAGATATATTTATTATTAGTGATGAAATTTATGATAAGCTGCTTTATGACAACAAAGAATTTAAATCAATGATTGAACTTTTTCCACAGCTAAAGAATAAACTATTAGTAGTTAATGGAATGTCTAAGTCATATTCGATGACCGGCTGGCGGGTAGGTTTTGGTTTTGCAAATCAAAAATGGATTAAAAATATGGCTAAAATTCAGAGCCACACTACTTCAAATGTAAATACTATTGCTCAGTATGCAAGTGCAAAAGCGCTGGCCAATGATCAGCTCAAAGAGATTATCAAAGAGCGCAGAGAGGTTTATCAGCAGCGAAGAGATCTGACAGCCGAACTGCTGGCTGAGATTAAAGGCCTAAAGGCTATTAAACCGGCAGGTGCTTTTTATTTCTTTATTGATATTTCAGAATTAGAGGGCAGAAAAATTAAAGATGAGAAGATTGATGGCTCACTTTCTTTTGCTGATCTGCTTTTACAGGAAAAGAAGGTAGCAGTGGTACCCGGTATAGCTTTTGGAATGGATGATTTTGTCCGCATCTCATTTGCTTTAGGAGAAGAGCGAATTAAAGAGGGAATTAAGAGGATCAAAGATTTTGTAGAAAGTCTTGAAGCTTAGTTTGATTTTGAATATATTAATGTGAAGGACTTAGTATTATATATTAGATTGTTATTTAACCTCCGGGTGAAAGCTCTGGAGGTTTTTTGTATTTGTGGAGGAATTAAAATTTAAGATTAAATCACCCAGCCACTGAGCTAGTCTTTCTTTTTGCAAAAATAACAAATATATAGTAAACTGTACTATACTAATGTAGATAAACTAGCATTAAAAATTTTGTTTCGCAGGCAGCTCGCAGGCAAAACGCATTAGAGTATATTTTATAGCAAATAAAAAAAGAGCCCTAAAGAGGACTCTTATCACTGCTATATTAAAATGGTGCGAAAGGAGGGATTCGAACCCTCACGGTCGTGAGACCACTAGACCCTGAACCTAGCGCGTCTGCCAGTTCCGCCACTTTCGCACTGACAAATTATATTTTAACTTAAATATTTGTCTTTGTCAAGGGAGTTTTTTCAAATATTGTTTATCTTAATAAAAAATTACAGTAAAGACTTTAAGAAAAAAATAACTTGACTCCAGTTCGAATTAATTCTAAAATTAGGGAGGAATTAAGGGAACTGTTAAAGAATAAAGTATAGAAGCAGTATTTTTTTGCTCAAGTTTTTAAAATTCAGGAGGGAAATTATGTACGAGATTTTAGAAAAGGAAGTTCTGGCACCAACAATTACAAAGTTAAAGGTCAAGGCGCCAATGATTGCCGAGAAAACAAAGCCCGGTAATTTTATCATATTAAGAGTAGATGAGAAGGGTGAGCGGATTCCGCTGACTGTTGCAGACTATGATCGCGAAACCGGTGTGATCTCTATTATTTTTCAGGAGGTCGGTTATTCAACCAAATTATTAGGAAAAATGGATAAAGGAGATCAAATTCAGGATATAGTTGGTCCTTTAGGCCACCATATTGATCTGGAAGGCTACGAAAAAGTAGTTTTACTCGGTGGAGGGTCAGGAACAGCCCTTTTATACCCAAAGGTTAGAGGTTTTTATGAGCAGGGTGCTGAAGTAATCAGTATTACCGGAGCCAGAACCAAAAATTTAATTATTTTAGAAGAAGAATTAGAGAAGTATAGTGACAGATTATTTATTGCAACTGATGACGGTAGTTATGGTCATCACGGTTATGTAACTGATATTTTAAAGGATCTAATGGAAAAAGAAGATGACATCGATCTAGTAGTGGCTATTGGACCGGTACCAATGATGAAGGCAGTGGCTGATATGACAAAAGAGTATGGAATAAAAACAATAGTCAGCTTGAATACAATTATGGTTGATGGAACAGGAATGTGTGGTGCCTGCCGGGTAACTGTAGGTGGAGAAAGAAAGTTTACCTGTGTTGATGGTCCTGCATTTGATGCCCATCAGGTTGATTTTGAAGAATTAATGAACAGACTTAACTTTTATCAGAATGAAGAAGATTTAGTTCATGATACAGCAGTCGAGGAGGATAAGTAATGGCTTTACAGAAAAAGAAAACGCCGATGAAAGAACAGGCGCCAGAAGAGAGAATTAAGAATTTTAAAGAGGTTCCATTTGGCTACAGTGATGATGAAGCAGTTGTTGAGGCAGAAAGATGCCTGCAGTGTAAACACCAGCCCTGTGTTGAGGGGTGTCCGGTCCATGTACCGATTCCTCAGTTTATTCAGGCAGTAATTGATGGTGATGTGGTCGAGGCAAATCAGATCATTAAAAGTAAAAACAATCTGCCAGCTGTCTGTGGCCGGGTCTGTCCTCAGGAAGAACAGTGTGAAGATGTCTGTGTAATGGGGATTAAAAATGAGCCAGTAGCTATCGGTCGTCTGGAGCGTTATGTTGCAGATTATAATATGGAGCGCGGTACAGATAGAACCAGTGCCGAAGAAATAGAAAAAATGAAGGTGCCTGAATTAGAAGGCAGAAAAGTAGCTGTAATTGGAGCCGGACCAGCTGGATTAACCGCAGCAGCCGACCTGGCTAAATACGGCCTTGATGTTACGATTTTTGAGGCACTGCACGAGACAGGTGGAGTTCTGCGCTATGGAATTCCAGAATTCAGACTGCCCAAAGAAATTGTTGACCAGGAAGTTGAGGCAATCAAAGAACTGGGAGTCGATATTCAGTTGAATGTCGTAGTAGGGAAGTCAATTACAGTTGACGAATTATTTGAGCAGGGATATGAATCAGTATTTATCGGTGTTGGTGCAGGTCTGCCGAGATTTTTAAATATCCCCGGTGAAAACCTAAATGGAGTTTATTCTGCCAATGAGTTTTTGACCAGGGTTAACCTAATGAAGGCCTTTAAATATCCAGAATATAAGACTCCGGTTGTAGTCGGTGATAGAGTTGCTGTTGTTGGCGCAGGAAATGTTGCTATGGATGCCGCCCGAACAGCTAAAAGACTCGGAGCCGAGGATGTATATATAGTTTACAGAAGAGCTGAAGAGCAGATGCCTGCCCGCAGTGAAGAAATCCATCATGCTCAGGAAGAGGGAATTGAGTTTAAACTCTTAAATAATCCGGTTGCAATTCATGGAGAAGAAGGTCGAGTTGCTCGGATGGAATGCCAGCAGATGGAGCTCGGTGAAAAAGATGATTCTGGCAGAAGACGCCCAATTCCGATTGAGGGATCTAACTGGATGCTGGACCTAGATACAGTAATCATTGCTATCGGTCAGAATCCAAACCCACTTTTAACTTCCAATACTAAAGATTTAAAAACTAAAAGCTGGGGTGGAATAGAGGTCAATGACGATCAGCAGACCAGCCGTGAAGGTGTTTATGCTGGTGGAGATGTTGTTACTGGAGCTGCTACTGTTATTAAGGCGATGGGTGCCGGTAAGACAGCAGCTGAAAATATCAAGAATTATTTGCTAGAGAAATCTAAAAAATAGAGTGGTTGATTTTATGTCAGATTTATATCAGGATAATCTATTTTCAAAAAAAGAAAAAAAGATCTATACAGTTCAGGAAATCACAGAGTATCTTCAGTCTTTAATTAAAGAAGATGCTCTTCTTTCTGATTTCTGGATTAGTGGTGAGATTTCAAATTTTTACCACCACAGTTCAGGTCATATGTATTTTACCCTGAAGGATAAGAACTCACAGCTAAAAACTGTAATGTTTAAGGGTTACAACTCTTCTCTGGACTTTGAGCCGGAGGAAGGAATGCAGGTTGAGGCCAGAGGTAATCTTGATATTTATGCCCAGCGGGGAGAATATCAGTTTTATGCCCGGGAGATGGAAAAAGCAGGTAAGGGAAAACTTTACGAGGCTTTTGAAAAATTAAAGGACCGACTGGAAAAAGAAGGTCTTTTTGCAGAGAGCAGGAAAAAAGAAATTCCCTTTCTGGCCAGCAAAATTGGAATTGTAACTTCTCCCACCGGGGCAGCAATCAGAGATATTCTTTCAGTGATGAAAAGACGCTCTGGTAATTTTTCTGTCTTGATAGTTCCGGCTCATGTACAGGGAGATCTGGCTAAGGGTGAAATTACAGCCGGGATTGAATATTTAAACAGCCGCGATGATATTGACCTGATAATTATCAGCCGGGGTGGGGGCTCGATTGAAGACCTCTGGCCCTTTAATGAAGAAGTGGTGGCCCGGGCAGTATATAATTCTAAATTACCAGTAATCAGTGGTGTTGGTCATGAAACTGATTTTACTATCTCAGATTTTGTAGCTGACCTGAGAGCACCCACACCCTCTGCAGCAGCAGAACTGGCAACGGCTAACCGTGAGGAAATATTAAATAGACTTGATAACCTATCTCAGAGGCTTTTAAACAGTGGTTCTGGCCGGGTCAGAGAGCTGAAAAATAAACTTCAGAATATTTCTGAACGTAGAATTTTTGCATCACCAGAAGAACTTTTTAGAAATTATGAACAGGAACTTGATAGTTTAGAAACGAAATTAAATCATCAGATTGAAAGAAAATATAATGACTGGGAAAATAAATACCAGCTATTATATCAGAGGCTAAATAATTTAAGTCCACTCAAAACTCTGGACCGGGGTTATGCTATTCTTCAGGATCAGGCTGAGCGGACAGTCAGCTCAGTAGAGCAGATTGAACAGGGAGATCAGCTCAGGGCCCGTTTGAGTGATGGACTTTTAGATCTGGAAGTAAAAGCTAGTAGAAAAGTTGGTGAAATAGATGAGTAAAGATAAAAATGAAATTGAATTTAATGAAAATCAGGAAGAAATTAAAACTGAGGATTTAGATTTTGAATCAGCACTGGAGAGGCTACAAAAAATAGTAGAAGACCTGGAAAAAGGTGGTTTATCTCTGGATAAAACTCTTGCTGAATTCAGCCAGGGGATGAAGCTCTTAAAATTCTGTCATCAAAAACTGGATAAAGCTGAAAAAAAGATTGAATTAATGCTTAAAGAAGATGAAGAATTTTCTGAGGAAGTTCCCTTTGATTCTGAGATTGAGGAGGATTAGACTTGCAGACCATAAAAGATATTTTGAAGGTGAAAGCAAAAGAAGTTGAAGCCAATTTAGAAGAGCTGATGAATTTAAAGGGAGAAATAGCTCCTCAATTAACTGAGGCTATGAAGTATACCCTGCTCTCAGGTGGTAAACGGATTAGGCCGGTTTTATCACTTTTAACTGTGGAATTACTGGCTGGTAATTATCAGGCTGCTTTAAAGGCTGGTTCAGCTCTGGAAATGATTCACAGTTATTCTCTGATTCATGATGACCTGCCGGCAATGGATGATGATCAGCTGCGGCGGGGGAAGAAGACAAACCATCTTGTTTTTGGAGAGGCAGCTGCAATTTTAGCCGGAGATGCACTATTAACCTATGCTTTTGAAGTTTTATCTGAGCTTGAAATTGAGCCTGAAGCCAGAATTAAAATAATTACCAGTACTGCCAGATTCTCAGGCTATCAGGGAATGGTTGGTGGTCAGGTTCTGGATCTGGAGGCTGAAAATAAAGAGTTAAGCCTTGCGGAAATGCAGAAAGTCCATCGAGCAAAAACCGGTGCCCTAATTAAGGCTTCAGTTTTAAATGGGCTTTACTGTTCTGATTATACAGAAGCTGAGAAAGACGCACTGCTAAATTATGCCGAAAATATTGGTGTTTTATTTCAGATTGTTGATGATCTGCTTGATCTTACAGGAGAGACCGAGAAAATGGGGAAAGTAGTCGGTAGAGACGAAGAATTGAATAAATCTACCTATCCTAAACTTATGGGACTTAAAAAAGCTAAAAAAGCAGCTCAGGATCACGCTGAAAAAGCGAAATCAGCCTTAAATATCTTTGGGGATAAAGCAGAAAACTTAAAGGATTTAGTTGATTACATCCTGAACCGTCAGCATTAATTGAAGGGTTAATATAAATATGTTATAATTAGTTAAAATGCAGATGGTGCAGTATTCTAGTCAGCATACTATCTTTGAAGGCGGGCCTAAAAATCCGTCAACGGGCATATCGATGAAGTTCTTTGTAATGGCTGCTGACGCCCAGTCGGGGGCCATTGCAGGGAGATAAGGGCTTGGGGCGATCCACAACGGCATGTGGGCGTTGACCCCTTTCCCGCGGAGGCCTGGTCGAGTTATTAAATACATAGCAAGGCCAGGTTCACCTGTTCTAACCGCAAGGTTGAGCAGTGTAGCCTGCTTTGAAGTGGTACTGGAGACAGTAGCAAAACACAGGCGCCTGGATCCAGCCCTGGGTTGAACCTGCTGGAAACCAGTACTGCAAAAGAAGCTAGGAGATAGTTTAAATGCTGTCAAGGAAAACTTCTAGACTGTCCAGAAGGGATATAATAGGGATTAAAGTGTGTTCTGAGTGGTAATCCAGCTCTGCAGAGGGAGACCCTGCAGCGGGAATTTAAAGAGAAATCTCCTGAATGGCGACAGACAGGAATTCCCGGGGAAAACCTGCTGGACCTATGACACAGCATTTATCTATTATATTACCATCTGTTATTTTATTAATTGAGGTGAATATATTGGCTAATTTAAAGAGCAGTATTATTATTGCTATTATGACTTTTCTTATTGCGGTAAGTGTCTCATCAGTCTCGCAGACACAGGTACAGTTTGTACCCCTACCGATGGCAGTAATAATACTGTTAATTATTATTATAGTAGGTGTTTTATCTGATATGGTTGGAGTGGCAGCTACTGTTGCCAGGACTGAACCGTTTAACGCAAAGGCAGCAAAAAAAATATTTGGTGCTAAAACTTCCCTTTATCTGGCTAAAAATGGTGATAAAGTAGCAAGTTTAATGTGTGATATAGTTGGTGATATTTGTGGAACTATCAGTGGTGCAATCAGTGCAGTAATTGCAATTGATTTGATTAACTACTATGGTTTTTCAAATTTATGGACCAATCTGATAATAATTGGACTGGCTTCAGCCTTAACTGTTGGTGGAAAGGCATTTTTTAAATATTTTGGAATGAAGAACTCGACAAAAATTATTTTTCTAGTTGGCCGTTTCTTAGCATTTTTTCATCTGACTTATGATAAAATTTACGGTTTTTTAAAAAAGAGGTGGATTTAATGAGTGACTATTTAGCAAAAATAAATGGAGTAGATGATTTAAAAAAATTAAAGGGGTCTCAGCTAAAAGAACTGGCTGCTGAAATTAGAGAATTTTTACTGGAAAATATTTCAAAAACAGGCGGCCATCTGGCTTCAAACCTGGGAACAGTAGAACTAACAATTGCCCTGCATCATTATTTAAACAGTCCCACAGATAAAATCATCTGGGACGTTGGACACCAGGCTTATACCCATAAAATTTTAACCGGACGCAGAGACTGCTTTAAAAATTTAAGACAGAAAGATGGGATGAGTGGTTATCCCAAGTGTGCTGAATCCCCTCACGATATTATTGGAGCCGGTCACAGCAGCACTTCAATTTCAGCAGCAGTTGGACTGGCTATGGCAAGGGAAAACCTTGACGAGATGGGAGACATTTATGCAGTAATCGGTGATGGAGCTCTGACTGGTGGAATGGCTTTTGAAGCTCTTAACCATGCCGGTCATATTGGTGCTGATATAAATGTTATTTTAAACGATAACGAGATGTCGATCTCCAATAATGTGGGCGCTATTTCTAATTATTTAGCCAATTTAAGAAATGATCCAACTCTAAAAAGAGTCAAGGAAGATATAGAATTTTTAATTAATAAGATTCCTCGCTTTGGCAAAACTGTTTCCAGTACAGTTGATCGGGTTAAGAGCGCTTTAAAATACAGCTTTATTCAGGGAGTTCTTTTTGAAGAATTTGGTTTTAACTATCTGGGACCTGTAGATGGTCATGATATTATTGAATTAATGAAATACTTTAAACAGGCAGAAGCGATCGAAGGGCCTGTGCTTTTACATGTTATAACTAAAAAAGGAAAGGGCTACCCACCTGCTGAAAATAATCCTGATAAATTTCATGGTGTTGGAGCTTTTAATATTGAAGACGGTAGTTCAAAGGCGGTCAAAACAAAAGCAAGTTACAGTAAAATCTTTGGTCAAACTCTAACTAGGATGGCTGAGTCAGATAAAAAAATTGCTGGAGTGACTGCTGCTATGCCCTCTGGAACAGGAATGGAGATATTTGCTCGTTCTTATCCAGAAAGATATTATGATGTCGGGATAGCCGAACAGCATGCGGTAACTATGTCAACTGGTCTGGCCAGAGGTGGAATGAAACCTGTCTGTGCAATTTATTCAACCTTTCTGCAGCGGGCCTATGATCAGGTTATTCACGATGCTGCGATCCAGAATTTAGATTTAACTATAGCTGT
Organism: Halanaerobium sp.; assembly: GCF_003070835.1. Lineage (NCBI taxonomy): Bacteria > Bacillati > Bacillota > Clostridia > Halanaerobiales > Halanaerobiaceae > Halanaerobium > Halanaerobium sp. The sequence goes on from NZ_QBLR01000026.1 coordinate 17,151, forward strand.
TGATCGAGCAGGTATTGTCGGTAATGATGGTGAAACTCATCAGGGTTTATTTGACTATTCTTTTCTGCGCCCTGTGCCCAATTTAGTCATGATGGCAGTCAGAGATGCAGAACAGATGCAGCATATGTTATATACTGCTGTTAACCATGAGGGGCCAGCTGTACTCCGCTATCCACGGGGTAGTGCTGCTGGAGATTATACCCCCCTTAAAGTTGAAGAATTAAAAAGTCTGGAGATCGGTAAGGCAGAGGAATTAATCAAAATTGAAACTGAAATGGACCTTACTATTTTGGCAGTTGGCTCAACTGTCTATCCAGCTCAAAAAGCAGCTGAGATTTTAAATAATAATGGCTATAAAACAGCTTTAGTTGATGCTCGTTTTATTAAGCCGCTGGATGAAGAGATGATTATCAGAGCACTTAAGAACTCAGAAAATATTATTACTGTTGAAGAACAGGTACTGGCTGGAGGCTTTTCTTCTGCTGTCCTGGAGCTTGCCGCCGACAGAGGTATTTCTCCGAAAAACATTAGGAGAATTGGAGTTGGCGATGAGTTTGTCAGCCAGGGTGAAATGGATGAAATGAAGAAAGAATACCTGCTGGATGCCAGAGGTATTCTTAAAAATGCTCTTTCTTTGCTTGCTCAGGCAGAGGAGGTAAATAAGTTATGGCCAGAAAAGAAAGATTAGACATTGTAGTAACTGAAAGAGGTATGTTTAGAAGCCGATCTCAGGCAAAAAGAGCTATTATGGCCGGTCTGGTTTTTGTTGATGGTCAGCGAGAAGATAAAGCAGGAACTCAAATCGATCCGGAAGCTGAAATTGAGTATCGGGGTGATAAAAACCCATATGTTAGTCGGGGAGGACTAAAACTGGAAAAAGCACTGAAAATTTTTGCAGTTGACCCGGCAGCTAAAGAAGCAATTGATATCGGTGCCTCTACAGGTGGTTTTACCGATTGTCTGCTGCAGCACGGAGCGACAAAAGTCTATGCCATTGATGTCGGTTACGGTCAGCTGGCCTGGAAACTCCGTCAGGACAAAAGAGTTGAGGTGCTGGAGAGATGTAATTTTCGCCATTTAGAAAAGGATCAGCTGCCAGTTGAAGTTCCGCTGGTAGTTACTGATGTTTCTTTTATTTCCCTGAGGCTGATTGTACCAGGAGTTAAGAAATTCATTAAAAACAATGGTGATTTTATTGCTTTAATTAAACCACAGTTTGAAGCCGGCAGAGAACGGGTCGGCAAAAATGGTGTGGTTAAAGACCCGGCAGTACATATAGATGTAATTGAAAGTTTAAGTGATTTTTTTCTTAAAGAGGGTTTTGAACCACTTGCCTTAAATTATTCGCCAATCACTGGTGCCCAGAGTAAAAATATTGAATATTTAGTTCATCTCAGATATTGCGAAAATAAGCCTGAATTTGACTGTCAGAGCTGGCAGGATAAAATCAATAAAACTGTCAGGACAGCCCATACAGAGCTGGGGGGTTCTTAAAATGAATAAAGCTGCATTAATAGTTAATTTAGATAAAAAAGAAGCCTTTACTGTTGCTGAAAGAGCTGTTGAGTGGTTTGAAAAAAGGGATAAAGAATTTCTAATTGAAAAGCGGGCTGCTTATCAGCTTGCCCAGAAAAAAAGAGGAGCAGATTATCAAAAAATTAAAAGAGAAGCAGACTACATAATAATCATTGGTGGAGATGGAACTTTTCTGCACAGCTCTCACCATTTTATTGGCAGTGAGATTCCACTTTTGGGTATTAATGTCGGTCACCTTGGTTTTTTAACAGATGTGGAAACTGATGAGCTGATCAAGGCTCTGGAAATGATTGATAATAATAATTACAATATCGAAAAGAGGATGATGCTGCAGACAGAGCACTACCGAAGTAAAGAAAAAATAAACAGCAGTTATGCTCTCAATGATTATGTAATTAACAGGGATCCAGATTCTCAGATGCTTAAAATAGAGCTTTATATTAATAATGAGCTTGTCAATAATTTTCGGGGTGATGGTTTAATTATTGCTACCCCAACTGGATCCACAGCGTATTCTCTTTCGGCTGGAGGACCAATTATTAATCCCCGTCAGATCAAAGCGATTTTGATTACTCCAATCTGTCCCCATAATCTCCATCTGCGGCCGATGGTGATTTCTGCCGAAGAAAGAATCAGAATCAAAGTAGATAGTGATGGTCGCTCTGTTAAAGGCTGTGCTGATGGCAGACAGAAGAATGAGATTATTCCCGGTGATGAGATTTATATTAGTGGGGCAGACCAGGAATTATCAATTATTAAATTACCTGATCGAACTTTTTATACCACTGTTAAAGAAAAAATGCACCTTGCCTAACTGTAACCGACAGGAGGAAAAATTATGCTCAGTGATTTACAGGTTAAGAATTTTGCCTTAATCAATAAGGTAAACATTAATTTTAAACAGGGATTAAATATTTTAAGCGGAGAAACCGGTGCCGGTAAATCTATTATTATCGGAGCTCTGGATCTGCTGCTTGGAGCCCGGGCAAATACTGATATAATCCGCAGTGGTAAAGAAGCAGCCTATATCTCTGCTTTTTTTCAGCCTGAAGAGCTCGAAATAATTAATGAAATTTTAAGTGATGCCGGAATTGAAAAAGAGGAGAGTGGAATCCTGATTGCCAGGGAAATTCGGGAAAATGGGCGCAACCGAACCTTGATTAACGGTCAGCTGGCTACCCTGAAAATCGTTAAAAAAATCAGCCGCTATTTGATTGACATCCACGGTCAGCATGAGCATCAGCTGCTTTTAGATCAGAGTTCTCACCTGATGGTTCTCGATGCTTTTATTGGTGATAAAATTAAGCCTTTAAAAAGCGAAATCAAAAGCCAGTATCAAAAACTGCTTCAGCTGCGCCAGGAGCTCTCTGAAATTGAAATTGATGATTCTCAGAGGGCAAGAGAACTGGATATTATTAATTTCCAGATTGAAGAAATTGAAGAGGCAGCCTTAAAAGAAGGAGAATACGAAGAGTTAAAAAAGGAATATCAAACTCTTTCTCACGGAGAGGAAATCTACAGAGTTGTGGCCGAACTAATATCTGCTCTTAGTGGTGATGACTACAAAGATAAGGGAATAATGGATCGGCTCTCAGTTCTAAAAAATAAATTTGCAGAAATTGAAGATTATAATCAGGAATTAAAAGATCTAAATCAAAAATTTGCTGATATTTATTATGGACTGGAAGAGTTTAGCTTTGATTTAAGTGATTTTGAAAGTTCTTTTGCCTATGATGAGGAAAGAATTTCAATGATTAGTGACCGTCTGGATCTGATTAATACTCTGTTGAGAAAATACGGAGAAGACGTAGAGACGGTAATTTCTTATCTGCAGGAACTTTATCAAAAAAGGGATAAATTAGAGAATGTTGAAGAAAAAATTGCTTCACTAACTAAAAGGGAACAAGAATTAAAAAAAGAGCTTACTGATAAGTCTAAAAAGCTTTCCCGGTACCGTAAGGAATCTGCTAAAAATTTAGAAACACAGTTAAAAAATGAGCTTCAGGATCTGGCAATGGAAGATGTCAGGTTTAAAGTTGATTTTAAAGAAAAAGAAATTTCTGCTGATGGTACTGACCAGATTGAATTTTTAATTTCTCCCAACCGGGGTGAAGAATTAAAATCACTTTCTAAAATTGCTTCCGGAGGAGAGTTATCACGGATAATGCTCTCACTAAAAACCATTACCGCTGATCTTGATCAGGTTGATACCCTGGTTTTTGATGAGGTTGACAGTGGAGTTGGTGGGAAAACAGCTGCTAAGATGGCTTCAAAACTTACTCAGATTTCCAGAGACAGACAGATTATCTGTATTACACATCTACCTCAGCTGGCAAGTGCAGCAAACCATCACTTCTTAATTCAAAAAGAAAAGGGAGAAAACAGAACTTTTACTCAAATTTATGCTTTAGATAGAGCCGAAAGAGTTAAAGAGATTGCCAGGATGATTGGTGGGACAAAAATGACTGACAAAACTCTTGCTCATGCAGAAGAATTACTGCTGATGGCTGAATAATAGGGAGATACTATTTTTAATTGGTGTATTAATTTTATAAGGGATATTAACAATATATTTTCAGCAGGGACTGAAAAAGATTTTACAGTACTTAAATAAATGAGGGGGAAATATTATGGAAAAGACGATTGATATTTTGATTGTTGATGATAATAAGGAATTTTGTCAGCTTTTAGCTGAATTTTTTGATGAAAATGACGAGTTTAATGTAGTGGGAATGCTTTATGACGGTGAGCAGGCTCTGGAATATCTTGAAAATAATAAAAAGCCGGATGTATTAATTTTAGATTTAATAATGCCTCATCTGGATGGGATTGGGGTCTTAGAAGAGTTAAACTCCAAAGAACTAATAGATGAAATGAAAATTGTTGCCCTAACTGCAATGGGACATGATAAAATAATGAAAACAGTACTTGAACTTGGAGTTCATTATTATATTATGAAACCCTTTGACCTGGATAAACTGACCCAGAGAATAAAACAACTCATGGAAGCAGAGAGTGGTGCTGCTGATAATTTTACAGTTCAAAATGCAGAATTAGAGGTTGAAAATGGAAACTATAAACCTTTAATAACTAAAATTATCCAGGAACTTGGAATCCCAGCTCACATCAAAGGCTACCGCTATGTGCGTCAGGCTGTTGAACTGGTAATTAAAGATATGGATTTACTTGGTGCGGTAACCAAAGAACTTTACCCCCAGGTGGCAGAAAAATTTGATTCTACTCCCAGTCGGGTTGAGCGAGCTATTAGACATGCAATTGATGTTGTCTGGCAGCGGGGAAATCAAACAGCACTGAAAAAATACTTTAAAAATAATATTAACGAAAATGTTAAGCCGACCAATTCACAGTTTATTGCCAGAATCGCCGATACAATAATGGTTAATTTAAAAGTTTCATAAACGGAGGCTTATAATGGAGATAAAAAAAGAAAAAAAGACCGCAGGTAAAACAATATATGAAGGAAATATTTTAAGATTATATAGAGATGAAGTTGAATTTCCTGACAAACATAAATCTGCTCGCGAAGTAGTAGAACACAGTGGTGGTGTTTCTGTGCTGGCAGAAAATGAAGCTGGAAAGGTTTTATTAATCAAACAGTACAGATACCCGGTTGATGAAGTTATTTATGAAATCCCGGCCGGAAAATTAGAGTTGGATGAAGATGTGGTCGACTGTGCCGGCAGAGAATTGCGGGAAGAAACAGGTTATACCGCTGAAAAATTTACTAAGTTATTTGAATTTTTCCCGACCCCGGGTTACAGTACGGAAACAATTTATATCTATCAGGCGGAAAATTTGAAATTTGTTGGTAGAGATTTAGAAGAGGGAGAATATATTGAAGTTGTTCCTAAAAGTAGAGAAGAATTAAGGGAACTGCTTAAAGCTGGAAAAATTAAGGACAGTAAAACTTTGATCGCAGTAATGTATTATCTTGGTGATTTTTAATGTTAAAGCAGTACTTTGCAGACTTACATATTCATATTGGTGGGGGTAGTGACGGCAGTCCGGTCAAAATAACTGCTTCCCGAAAGCTTAACTTTCCCAATATTTTAAAAGAAGCCGCTTTTAAAAAAGGGCTTGATATTATTGGAATTATCGACTGTGCTTCACCAGTGGTTTTAAAAGATATCGATAGAATGCTTGCAGCCGGCGAGATGAGAGAGCTGGCTGAAGGTGGAATTCTCTATTCAGACCAGCTGCTGGTTTTACCAGGGGCAGAAATTGAAAGTAGAGAAAAAAATTGCGGTCAGGTTCATTACCTTGCCTTTTTCCCCAGAATAAAACAGATAAAAAATTTCAGCACCACAATGGATAATTATATCACTAATATAACTTTAAGCTCTCAGGCTGCCAGTCTAACAGGGAATGAACTTTTAAAAATTGTCGATTATCATGGTGGAATTTTAATTCCAGCTCATATCTTTACACCTCATAAAAGTTTTTATGGCAGAGCTTTTAGTAATTACAGCCAGGTTTTTTCAGATGAAGAGTGGGACAAAATTCCTGCCATTGAGCTTGGACTCAGTGCAGATACTGAGATGGCAGACTTAATGCCAGAATTAGCTGCCAAAACTTTTTTAAGTAATTCCGATGCTCATTCACTTCCCAAAATAGCCAGAGAATATAATATTATGGAGCTGGAAGCTTTAAATTTTAAATCTGTATTGAAAGCTTTAAGGCGGGAATCCGGTCACCGAATTAGCAAAAATTACGGTTTAAATCCTGAACTCGGAAAATATCACCGCAGTCACTGTGAGGACTGTGACAAAATTTTTAGTGGTTCTAAAGCTGTACTAAAGTGTCCAGACTGTGGTTCTGATAAAGTTGTGGTTGGGGTAAAAGATAGAATTTTAGAAATTGCAGAAAATCCGAGTCCCCAGCATCCTGCCCACAGGCCGGAATATATCTATCAGGTTCCACTGCTTGATATTCCAGGAATTGGTAAAAAGACTGCCGCTAAACTTTTTAAAAACTGCGGTACGGAAATGGATGTTATTCATAATTTAGCACAGACTGAGCTAAAAGAGTGTATGAGTTCTAGAGTTTTTAAAAAGATTAAAAAAGCCCGTGAACATGATTTTAGTTTCCAATCAGGTGGTGGCGGAACTTACGGCAAAGTTATATTTTAATTTTTAGATATCTTTAAAAAAGCTATTTTCTTCAATTTTAAAACAAAAAAAAGAAAGAAGGTTAAATTATGGCAGATATGAAATTAAAAAAATATGCTGAATTACTTGTTAATTATTCACTTGAAATAAAAAAAGGAGATCAGGTTTTAATCCAGGGTGAAGATGTCAGTCAGGATTTGATCAAAGAGGTTTATATAGAAACTTTAAAAAATGGAGGCCACCCGCTGGTAATCACTAAATTTGCCGAGCAGGAAGAACTTTTTTATAAATATGCCTCTGAGGAACAGCTTGATTACAGTGCACCATTTACCAAATATTTAATGGAAAATGTCGATGCTTCTTTAAGAATTCTCGGCCACAACAACACAAAAAATTTAGCCGGTATTGATCCGGAAAAAATAAAAAAACATTCAATTGCCAGAAAAGAAATAAGCGAAATTGTAATGAATCGGGCTGCAGAAGGTTCATTAAACTGGAATATCTGTCAGTACCCAACCCACGCTGATGCTCAGGAAGCAGGAATGTCTTTAGGTGACTACAGAGAGTTTGTCTACAGGGCCTGCCACCTCAATAAAAAGGATCCGGTTGCATACTGGACTGAATTTGGCAGGGAACTGGAAAGAATCGCTAAGATTTTAAATCAAAAAAATGAGCTGCATTTCATCTCCAAAGATACAGATTTAAAGTGTAAGGTTGGCGGCAGAACCTGGGTTGCAGATAAGGGTAAGGAAAATTATCCAGGTGGTGAAGTTTTTACAGGACCGATTGAAGACAGTGTTGAGGGTAGGATTAGATTTTCTTTCCCCGGGATATACAGCGGCAAGGAAATTGAAGATATTCGGCTGGAATTTAAAAACGGAAAGGTAATCAATGCCTCAGCAGCTAAAGGTGAAGAATTACTGCATTCACTGCTGGATACAGACGAAGGTTCCCGTTATGTTGGTGAGGTAGCAGTAGGCTGTAATGAAGGAATTACCGAATTTACAAGAAATATGTTGTTTGATGAAAAAATTGGAGGTACAATTCATCTAGCGCTGGGCCGCAGTTATCCAGAAACAGGTGGCGAGAATATTTCTACTATCCACTGGGATATGCTCTGTGATATGAAAGACGGTGGAGAAATTTATGCTGATGGTGAATTGATCTACCGTGATGGTAAATTTATAATTTAATTTTGGAACTTAAATTTATAAAAACACTTTAATGGAGGTTTTAATTATGCTTGAAGATATTAAAAATAATGCTGAAATTATCGCTGATGAGCTTGATTACAGGCCGGAAATTGGACTTATTTTGGGTTCAGGGCTTGGTGTAATGGCTGAGGAAATTGAAAATCCTGTTTATATAGATTATGGTGAGCTCAATAACTTTCCTATTTCTACAGTTGAGGGTCATGCTGGACGCTTTGTGATTGGCGAACTGGAAGGGAAAAAAGTTATCGCCATGCAGGGAAGAACCCATTATTATGAGGGTTATTCGATGCAGGAACTGGTTATGCCGGTTAGAATAATGAAAGAAGTTGGAATTGAAAAATTGATTCTGACTAATGCCGCTGGTGGAGTTAATGAAGAATTTTCTGCCGGGGAATTTATGATTATTTCTGATCACATTAACTTAATGGGAGATAACCCTTTAATTGGTGAAAATTTTGCTGACTTTGGTCCTCGTTTTCCCGACATGTCTGAGGCCTATAACAAAGAACTTATTGAGGTAGCAGAAAATGTCGCTCGGGAAAATGGTATTTTGACCAGAAAAGGTGTTTATGCTGCTGAATCAGGTCCCAGTTATGAAACACCGGCTGAAATCAAATTTTTAAGAACGATTGGTGCTGATGCTGTTGGGATGTCTACAGTTCCAGAAGTAATTGCAGCCAACCATATGGGGCTTGGAATTGTGGGAGTATCCTGTATAACAAATATGGCTGCAGGAGTTTTAAATCAACCTTTAGATCACAAAGAGGTTGTAGAGATTGCCGAAAAAGTAAGACCTGATTTTATCAAACTGATGAGAGGTATTATAAAAAATATCTAGCAGGAGGGTTTAGAAATGCGTGCATATGATATAATATATAAAAAAAGAGAAGGTCAAAAACTTAATAAAGAAGAGTTAGAGTTTCTAATTAACGGTTATGTTGAGGGGAATATACCGGATTATCAGATCTCAGCCTGGGCAATGGCAGTTTATTTTCAGGGGATGGATGCTGAAGAAACTGCCAATTTAACCATGCTGATGGCAGAGTCGGGTGATATGATAGATTTAAGTCCGATTGAGGGGATTAAGGTTGATAAGCACAGCACCGGTGGAGTTGGAGATACAACCACTCTTATTTTAGCTCCCTTAGTTGCTTCAGCTGGAATACCAGTTGCTAAAATGTCAGGCCGCGGTTTGGGCCACACTGGAGGTACAATTGATAAATTAGAGTCAATTCCTAATTTTAACACTTCTTTAAGTAGAGATAAATTTTTCGATAATGTAAATCAGCACGGAGTAGCAGTTGTCGGTCAGACAGGAAATTTAACTCCGGCTGATAAAAAGCTTTATGCCTTAAGGGATGTTACAGCAACAGTGGAGTCAATTCCTCTGATTGCCAGCAGTATTATGAGTAAAAAACTGGCTGGAGGAGCGGATGCGATTGTACTTGATGTTAAAACCGGTAATGGTGCTTTTATGAAAGACTTTGCCAGTGCTAAAAAGCTTGCGGAAGCAATGGTTGCTATCGGCAAAGAAGTTGGCAGAGATACAGCAGCTTATATAACTGATATGAATCAGCCCTTAGGTAATGCAGTAGGGAATGCACTAGAAGTTAAAGAGGCTATTAAAACTCTTAGGGGAGAAGGACCGGAAGATCTTACTGAGCTCTGTATTGAACTTGGTTCTGGAATGCTGCAGCTGGCAGCTAAGGTTAAAAATGCAGAAGAGGGCAAAAAGATTTTAAGAGAGAACTTAAAAAATGGTAAGGCTTTAGCTAAATTTGCTGAGATGATAACCGCTCAGGGCGGTAATGCAAAAGTTGTTGAAGATTTATCACTGCTGCCAACTGCTGCTGGAGTTTTTGAAGTAAAAGCAGAACAGTCAGGTTATATTTCTGAAATCAAAGCTTTAGATGTCGGCCTGGCAGCAATGATTTTAGGTGC
>NZ_QBLR01000285.1:0-4300 GCF_003070835.1 Halanaerobium sp.
AAAATTATAATCAAGATTAAGCTGTTGTATTTTTACAAAATTCCCATTTTCATCTGAAAAAGAAAATGATTCAAGTCTGAGCCGGTTTAGAGGCCATAAAGAGACAGAGCTGAAAGAAATCTCACCTGAATACCTTTCTTCCAGAAAAGCAATAATATCATCTTTAAAATATTGAGGCAAACCGCTAAAAAGACTTAAAAAATAAGCTGCAATCAGCAGTAAAATCAAAACCCCCAAAAGATATTTTATTTGCTTATTCATTTAAAAACCTCCACAAAGCCCTGATTTTAATTAATGCTCTTCTGTCTGAGCTTCAGATTCAGTCGAGTCGGGTTTAGAAGACTCTGATTCTGAGCCTGCAGCAGTTTCGGTTTCAGCTGAACTGAGAATTTCTAAATCAAGGTTCAAGCTTCCTTCTAAAACATAATCTGTTGCAAAAGTTTCTTTGATTTCTTCTCCAGCCTCTGGCAAATTCTGATTGACTTTATTATCAGAATCCTGCTCCTTTAATTCTTCTCCCTGCTCCTTTTCCTCTGAATTTTTAACAGGTGCTTCTTCACTGCTTTCCTGGTAAACGGGGGCTGCATAAGAAGGATATAGCTGTAAAATTAAATCATTATTATCCGGTGACTCGAGATAAGAATTTAAAATTGACTCAAAACTTTTATGCCCGGATATTTCAGCTTCATTTAGTCCACCCTGACTCTGCATGGCAACAGTATCTTCAGGCCGCATTGTTTCTCCAGTATAACCACCGTCAATAAAGAGAGTTGCTATTCCTGGTTCCACATCTTCTGGAACTTTCATAGTCAATGTTTTGGTTTCAGTCCCATTTCGATAGCGGTGTAAAGTTACCTCGACTTTTAGTTCATCTCCGGGGTAAATTTCCTCATTTAAAACCTTTGCCTCCTGAATCAAAGCAACACTGTCTTTTTTCTGAAAATCTAATTCTAAACGGATATCTATTAAATTAATTTCTTTGAATGGATTTGTTAATATTAAATCCAAAATTTGTGAGAAATCATTGAGTGCCATACTGCCGATATCTTTTTGACTGTAGTACATATTCTTTGATTCTATCTGCAGCTGCGGCAGGCCTCTCCCCATAATTTTGACTCTTGATTCAGCTGAACCAGGGCCAATTCTATCTAGAGCGGAGTCAACCGCCTGTAAGGCAGCACTGTTAGAAAGTGATGAAAATAAATATTCATCATTAATGATCTGTAAGCTAACTTCTTTCAGCAGTTCTCCATTTTCTGAAATAGAGATATAAAGTGGGGTAATGCGCGGATAACTATTCAGTCTCCCTGCAATTCCCGCTCCTCTATCCTGAGTTACTGAGCCCAATAGTCTATGATAGGGTGAGCCTAATTTAAAGGGCTGTTCTGAACTAGGTATTACAGCACTAATGTTGGCTCTACTTAAAAGATAATTGACATTCCCCCTATTTGTAAAGGGATGTCCAAAGGCTAAAAATTTTCCCTGATCAACATAAGTAAGGGTACCAATAGAAGCCACACTTATATCACCTCGAACCAGCTGTACAGCAATTGCCTCACCCGGTCTGGGCTCTTTATAACTTTTATCCGCCTCTTTAATTCCTGAAGATGGAACCACTTTTAAATTAAGTTCAGATAAATTTTTTTCTAACCTCTCCAGAGCACGACCTCTGATTCCACTAACCATTATTGGACTTGAGCTTCTAATCAAATTTTGATTTGGAGTAAATTCATCAATATCAATTTCTGAGTCACTAAGGCTATCATTTTCTGCTTTTTTATCACTTTTTTCAAAGAGCTTAAGCATTCTTTCGATTGGAGTTACCAGACCATAACGATGACTGCTGTTATTCCAACCATAACCAATTGCTCCAATTAACCGATCTTCGATATAAATGGGACTGCCGCTCATTCCAGCAGCAATACCACCAAATTCTTCTACTTTATCACCTGTTAATTTAATTAAAATTAAATCCTCATCCAAACTGCGGTTATCCAATACATCAATAATTTTAACTTCAAATTTTTCTATTTCATTGCCGGAAAAAACAGTCTTCCCATAACCTGTCATTCCTGCTTTTACTTCATCTAAAGGCATAATGTCTTCTGCAGCAAGTACTGGGATATTGAGAAAAACTAATACTATCAAAATGTATAAGATGATTCTTCTGCTTTTATTCAAATTTAATCACTCTCCAGTAACTTTTAGGAAAAAATGCCTTGATTACCTGTACTTAAAACATTTGAAATTTTATCTAATTCGCTCAAAGCCTGTCCTGTTCCTTCAGCTACACAGGTTAAAGGATCATCACTGACAAAAACTCCAACTTCTGTGTGACTGCTGATGAAATTCTCAATTCCTTTGAGTAAGGAACCACCACCGGTTAAGATAATTCCCTTTTCAACTATATCAGCCGAAAGTTCTGGTGGAGTTTGCTCAAGCACTCTTCTGGCCGCCTGGGCAATATTATCAAGAAGCTCCTTAAAAGCTTTAGTTGTTTCTTCAGCTGATAATTCTATATGCCTTGGTAAACCGGTCATTAAATCTCTACCCTTCACTTCATATGTAGCTGAATATCCGGGGCCCGCACTACCAATGTTTATTTTTATCTCTTCGGCAGTTGATTCACCAATAACTAGATTATAGTTTTCTCGAACATAACGCACTAAAGCTTCATCAAACTTATCGCCACCAACTCTAATTGATTCGCCAACAACAATTCCTCCTAAAGAAAGAACAGCAATTTCAGTGGTTCCACCACCAATGTCAATCACCATATTTCCTTCAGCTTTTTCAATTTGAAGGCCGGCTCCAATTGCTGCTGCTACAGGTTCTTCAATTAAATAAGCCTTACGGGCTCCAACCTGAACTGCTGCTTCTAAAACAGCTCTACTTTCTACGCCGGTAACACCGACAGGTATACAAACCATTATCTGTGGTTTGATGAATCTACTTTTAACACCAACTTTTTTCAGAAAACTTTTAAGCATCATTTCTGCTACTTCAAAGTCTGCAATGACCCCATCTTTTAGAGGGCGTACTACTTTTATATTTGCAGGAGTTCGACCTAACATTCTGCGGGCCTCTTCTCCTACAGCAATTACTTTATTTGACTTGGAATCAAGAGCTACAAAGGAAGGTTCCTGCAGAACAATTCCTTTACCGCTTTCATAAATAATTACTGTTGCTGTTCCAAGATCAATTGCTATTTTTTTGCTAAATTTATTTAGAAAACTCAATAGATTACTCCTTCCCTAGTTATTATTCTGCCGCTTCTTTTGATTTGATAACAATATTAAAAGTCATCAAGAAATATCCGAAACAACAGTAAACTGTTTATGCACTGAAAAAGCAAGGATTTCAAAAATTGCACAATATATATTTTTCCAGTCTTATACCTTATTATAGACCATTAATCTTAAAATAAAATTAAAATAACGTAATTATTGCATTAAACTCAAAATACCTACTCTATTGTACCTTCTCCTGATTTAATAACTGCATATTTTGTTAATAATGGACCAAAAACCTCAGTCATTGCTGCTGTAAGAAGTAAAGTATTGAATATTAAAAGTCCAACCTTGGTGTCCTGTACATATTGTTTCTGTACTGAATAGGCTAAAGCGATCGCCACTCCACTTTGAGGCAGAAGTCCAAAACCTATAAACTTTTGCACTGCTTCAGGAGCTCCAGAAATTTTTGCCGCCATGGTTGACCCCCCCACCTTACCGATGATACGAGCAATTAAATAAGTAAAAGCTATCATCAGAAAACTAAGGGAACCCATCTCTGAAAATCGAATTTCTGTACCGGCAATTATAAAAAATAGTGCGTAAAGAGGTACTGTCAATGTGTCCATCTCATCAGAAATTTCCAAATTCTTCTTGGCAAAGTTTCGAACTGCAAAACCAACAGACATATTGGCTATCAATGCTGATAAACCAAAGAAAATTGACACAGCAGAACTTAAGGTAATCGAAGTAACTATAGTTAATATTTTGCGAGTTTTTTCAGTGAATTTAGTTAATAAATATTGAGTAACATAACCAAAAAATAGACCTAAAATTATAGCGCCAAAGATTTCAATTAATGGTAAAACAATAATCTCTGTTAACTTAATTGATGCTTCTCCCTTATACTGTGAATAAGCTATTGGGTTAATTAATGAAAAGATTATTAAAGCAAATGCATCATCAAGACCTACAACAGCCATAATTGTCGAGGTTAAGGGACCTTCAGCGTTATATTCTTTTAAAACCATTACAGTTGCAGCTGGTGCAGTAGCAGAAGCAATTGCTCC
>NZ_QBLR01000286.1:0-4271 GCF_003070835.1 Halanaerobium sp.
ATCTTTACTATCCAAACCTAATCTAGCCATATATTCTAAATCATCACTATTTACATCTTTAAAAATTTTAACAAATAAATTTTTGTCGAAATCATCTAATTCTAAAGCTGCTGTTGAAATTGAAGAAAGTAATAAAATACTGATTAAAATAAACGAAATAAATTTTGCTTTCATTATTCAAGCCTCCTTTTATTTAAGTTCGTTTTGTTCTCTATACTCATTATATCGTTCATTACTATTAATTACAATTTTAAAAGATTTATTTTAAAAAACAAATTAAAGTACTTTTCTTATAGTTAGATTTGATAAAACAGTTAATATATTAAAATATAAATAGTTTTGCATTAAAAAGTTGTTTTTGCTTTTTTACTTAAATCTAATATAAGAACAAAAAAATTAGAAATAAAAAGCAGGAATAATTATTATTATAAAGAATAAAGTTATATAAGCTTAATTTTTTTGATAATAGATAAAGGAGTGAAAAAATGATCTGGAAAGATGAATACAAAATTGGAGTAGAGCTTGTTGACAGCCAACATGAAGAGCTTTTTAGGCGTTTGGGTGACTTCATAGTAACTGTAAGAAGCGAACAAGACAAAGAAGAAAAAAGAAAAGAAATTGAGAAAACTTTAGATTTTATGGGAGAATATGTAGTTACACATTTCAATGCTGAAGAAGCACTGCAAAAAAAATATAATTATCCAGACTATGAAAATCATCATAAAATACATGAAGATTTCAAAGCTGAAATAGCTGAATTCAAAGAAAAATATAAGGAAAATAATTATGATGAGGATTTTGTTTTGGAATTTAGTGGAAGATTATTAACCTGGTTAATTAATCATGTAGCATCAACAGATCAGGATATAGGTAAACATATTAATTCAGTTAAATAGAAGGAGGAAATTAATTAATGGATGTTAAATATTTAAATCCAATAATTGCAGCAACGGATTCGGTTTTTGAAACTATGTTATCTCTTAAGCCTGAAAAAGGAAAGGTGTCTTTTCAGGAAGAGTTAATAACTGATAAGGAAGCTAATGTTATTATTGGAATGACTGGAGATATAAGAGGATCAATTGTTTATAGTTTTTCTGAAGAAATGGCATTAAAAGTAGTGGAAGCAATGTCTGGCATGAAAATGAATACACTAGATAAATTTGTTACTTCTGCTATGGGAGAATTAGGGAATATAATCAGTGGTAAAGCTACTGTTGGTCTATCAGAACAAGATCTTGAATGTGATATTGTTCCACCCCAAATTGTCACAGGAAAAGAAATAAATATTACCTCTGAAGCTGATTCAGTGCTTATGGTTAACTTTAACACTGATCTTGGTGATTTCGATGTTAGTTTTGCCATAAAATAATTTAAATAAATTAAAAGCTCCTGATGGGGCTTTTTGTTTTATCAAGCAGGATTATAATTCTATCTCTAGAATAATAAATAATAACAGAATCAAAATAAGAAAATGGATTTTAAATAATTTATTGAGATGGAGGCAGCAATTATGGAAGATACTTATCAATATAATAAATATAAATTTGTAGAGAAACTTTATACACCAATTGGAATCTTAATGGCAGGTATTTTACTCCAATTTTTTTATCCAGGAATAGGTTTTTATCAAAAACTCTTAATTTATCTAGTCTACCTTTCAGCTTTACTTTTATTTACTTTTGATACCCTACCCGTTATTATCAGCAGCTATAAGGTTTGGGGTAAAAAAATAATTTTAACAAATAGAACAATAGTAGTCAAAGGCAATAATCATTTAAAAACCAAAGTTGTAAATAGAAAAGATATAGAAAGAATTATTTTTAGGTCTTTAAGAGGTGAAGATGTAGAAATACCACATTCCAGAAAACTTGAGGATATAGATGATAAACTTTATGAACTGGCTGGGAGAAAGTTTGTGATAAAATATGATGAAGAAAATTCAGGTGATATAAAAGCTGTAAATCATGAAAATGAACTAGTAATTTATTTAGAATTACTTCCTGCAAAATTTATTGAAGATTTTATAAAATGGTATCAGGCCGATATTGCTTTGGAATAATAATACAATATATTTATTTAACTCCATTGTTATAATGTCAAATTATCCGGTGGAGTTTTTTATAAACTATATTATCTACTGAATTACTGGATTGAATTATGTTAAGTATAAAAATTTTATATCTCCTGCCATCACCGGCCTTTTGGTTAACTGATAGATTTTTCGTTTATCAAGAAAGTGGTGTTAGTTCTATCTGAAATTTTTTAGAAGAAAAAGATTTTGATCAAAAACATCTTTCTGCCGAATTTACCTAAATTATGATTGTAGATCTTCTAAATCATAAAAGAAAGAAAGTATTTCAGCAATAATTGTATATAGTTCTTCTGGGACTTCATCACCAATATTTAATTCAGCTAGAACTTGGACAACATCTTTATCTTCTTTGATAGGGATGTTTTCCTTTCTGGCTTTTTTTATTATCTGTTCTGCTATACTTCCTCTACCACTAGCTATAATTTTAGGAGCCTGATCAGTGTTTTGATCATATTTTAATGCAACAGTTTTTTTTGTTTTAAAATGATCTTTATTTTTATCGATTGGCATATCTATTACCTCATTTCTAAAAGTGTTTGTCCAAAATTAATTAGAATTATATTTTAATATCTATATGTGTATAATGTCCTTCTTTGTCAATCTCATTTATTTCACTTAAAATAATTTTATTAAAAAAATCATCTTTTTCTTCTCCTAAGCTATTTAAATTTTTTATGCGAACATTATTAATAGTAAAGCCTTCCTCTTTAAGAGCTAAGTGAAGTTTCTCAAATCTATCTTTTATCAAATTTGCTGTTTCAGCACTTTCTGTAAAAAAAATAGTATTAATATGTTTATGATTAACATTAACTTTAGTCTTAATAGGACCAATGTTTTCAAATTCTAGGATAAAGGAAATATTGTAACTATTTTTATCTTTTAGTTTTGCACTGTTATTTTCTTCTTTCACAACTTTTAACATCAAAGAAGATAATTTATTTTCCTTTAGTTGAATAGGAATCTCTAAAGCAAGGATTAGTGGTGTGTTCTGACTTTTCTGCTGCAGATTAACTAATTTTTGTCCCAATAGATTATTTGCTATTTTTTCTTCATTTTCTCCTCCTATTTTATTAAAAAGAGAAAGTAATTGGTCTGAAAGTTCACTTTGAGCTGCTAACGATTTTGCGATTTGTTCAACATTGCTATTTAAATTTACTGCAGATTCATTTTTGCTAATTAGAGGGAATTTATTATTATTTAGATTGGCAAAGATTTGAGCTTTATCTTTTAAATTTTCTGTAAACTGATTTATATTCTGTTCAAAATGACCCTTTATTTCTTTGATTAGGTTTTCAGTTAGAGGTAGCTGATTATTTTCTAAAAATGCGAAAGCTTTTATAAGTGAAATTTTTTCAGAAGTACTTTCTATATTATTGTGGTTTATAAAATTAATTAAAACTTTAACTGTATTCTGATTAAAATTTTGGTTTAGATTATTTGATTTGCTTAAAATTATATTTTTTAGTTCTTGATCCAAGTTGTCATATTTGTTTAAAAGCTGAGAAAAAAGATTAATATTTTCAGGTTTAACATTTTGCTCAGCAGCAGTTTGAGTTTTAAGATCAAGTTTTGAATTTAAGACAGCAGGTTGTTGATTAGCTATAGGTAGATTTTGCTGACTAAGAGTATCAATATTAATTATAGAATCTTTAATTTCATTTAGATTAAGTTGTGAGAGCAAATTGTTTAGCTGTCCTAAGGATAATGAGTTATTCGAAGCTAAAAATTCTTCCAGTAAAGGGCTTAAATTGCCATTATTATTAAAAACTGAACGCAGTGCATTAATCAATTTTTCTGAATATGGAAGACCATTTATTTCTAAAAATGCAAAGGCCTTAATTATAGCCATCTTTTCATTATTGTTTATATTTGGATTAGTTTCTAAATATTGTAAAAGATTTGCAACAGTTTTTTCAGTCAAAGGTATTTCCATTTTAGCCCAGCTATCTAAAAGCATTTTTTGTGTATCATCTTCTAGGGAAGCTAAAAGTCTAAAAATTTTAGGTAAGAGCTCATCATTTTTATTTTTAATCTGGCTTTCATCAGTACTAATATTATCACTATTTAAAGTCTTTCTTAAAATACCAATATCTAATTTTCTAATTGGTGCTAGACTATTCAAATCCATAACTGCCACTCCTAGCTAAAAAAATTTACTTACTGTCTCTTATACACATCT
>NZ_QBLR01000287.1:0-4273 GCF_003070835.1 Halanaerobium sp.
ATTATATACCTTTTTATTACTTATTGTCAAATGATAAAAAAACTCCCTTTAAAAGGGAGTTTACACACATAGTGTTATTGTTTGAATTTTTTAAATTACCTGCAATTTAAATACAACAATTTAAATATAGAAACTATAGTTGTTATTTTTTTATTATACCATCATTTAATAATTAATTTTTGTGTTTACTTTTTGTGAGTATCATTCAAAATGCTGACTTTTATTTTTCTGGTGCGTTGATTATTTATTTAATTTTTGCTGTTTTTTAAAAGCTTTAGTTGCTGATTTTTTCAACCGTATCTATGGAGTCTATTCTTGTTTTACATATTCTTTTTGCATATTTTCATTTTTCATTTCTTTCATATTTTTTCTTAGTAACAGAACTACCCAAATTATGTTTACTATGAAAGCAATTGATTCTGCTATTGGAAAGGCAAACCATGCCGAGTCAAGCCCTCCTATCCTTGCTAAAATATACATTGATGGCAAAAGTATCAATGCCTGTCTTAAAAATGTTATTACTAAACTCGGTACACCTTTTCCAAGTGCCTGGAATGTTCCAGCTCCTATGACATTTAAAGCCATAAACATGTAAGATATGCTTACTTTTCTAAAAGCTGGTATACCAATTTCTATAAATTCTGGATTTGAATTAAACATTCTCAGAAGAGGTTCTGTGAAAACCTGGAATACTGTAAAGCCTATGGCTCCAAAGGTTAAAGCGGTTAACCATCCAATAAGAACTGTTCTTTTCATTCTTTCGGGTTTTTTGTATCCGTAATTGTACCCGAGCAATGGTAGATAACCTTGATTCAATCCAAACACTGCCATTAGATAAAAGGATTGAAGTCTAAATACTACACCCATAACACCTATTGCAGTGGTGTTGTACATACCAAGTATTCCATTTATTATAGTTATGGCAAAACTAAACATCAGTCTGTTTACCATTGCTGGTATTCCTACTTTAAAAATATCTTTTATTATTTGAAAATCAAACTTGAAAAGCTTAAAATTGAATTTAATTTCGTTTTTATCGCTAAATAGAACAATTGTTATGAATATTCCTCCAAGAGTTCTTGCAATTATAGTAGCAGTTGCAGCTCCTTCTACCCCCATTTCTGGAAATATCCATATTCCATATATCAATAATGGATCTAATATTATATTCGTTATGGCTCCAATAAACATAGTAACCATGGGAAGAAAAGTGTTTCCTTCACCTCTCAGAATGTAGTTAAATGTAGCTGGAGCAAAAATTGCCAATGAACCAGTCATGATTATCCTTATGTATCTTTGAGATAAGTCAATTAGTACGGGATCGTTTGTAAATATAGACATTATTTCATCTGATAAGAAAAAACCTATTGTTCCTATTACTGCACCATATACTATAGCCAGTATAAAAACATGTTCCGCCGCATTACTCGCTCTTTTCTTTCTTCCTTCTCCCAGAAGTCTGGATATTAAAGAACTGGCTCCTATCCCAGTACCAACGCCTAAAGCTATTATTATTAATTGGACAGGGAAAGCAAGGGATAGTGCAGAAAGGTATTCTGTTCCAAGGTTTCCAATATAAATACTGTCTATTATGTTGTATAAAGACTGAATTATCATTCCTGCTATTGCAGGAAGAGATAGTTTTATCAATAATTTACTTATTTTTTCTTGTCCGAGTCGGTCAGATTTGTTTCCTGCTGGCATAATTTATTCTCCTTATAAAATGATTTTTTAACTACCACTTTAATAATAAACGATATATAAATCAATGTCAAAGAAAATCAAAAAAGTTAGCTTTCTTAATCTTTTTATAAAAGTATCATTGCAATTATTTAAAATAACCAACCCTTACAAAATTTTGTAAGGGTTGGTTTTAATTATTATTTATTTTTCAGCTGCATTTATTACGGCATTTGCAACGTTTTCTGCAATTCCTGGTTTAAAAGCTTTTGGCAATATATTTTCTTCGTTTAATTCTTCTTCTGGAATCATTTCTGCTATTGCTTTTGCAGCTGCTATTTTCATTTCTTCAGTAATTTGTGTTCTGGCTTTTAGAGCACCTTTTAGTATCCCTGGAAAAGCAAGTACATTGTTTACCTGATTTGGAAAATCTGATCTACCTGTACCAATTATTCTCGCTCCTCCTGCTTTGGCTTCTTCTGGCATTATTTCTGGTACAGGGTTTGCCATTGCAAAGACTATTGCATCTTTATTCATTGTTTCTATCATTTCTTTTGTCACTATTCCAGGTGCAGAAACTCCAATGAAAATATCGCTGTTTATCAAAGCTTCAGAAAGATCACCTTGTAGTTTTTCTGGATTTGTCATATCTGCTATTTCTCTTTTTGCCCAATTATCTTCCATTTGAGTTAGTATTCCTTTTCTGTCTGTAAGTATTATATTTTTTATCCCAAAGTTCAACAATATTTTTGCTATTGCTATTCCTGCTGAACCAGCACCACTTATAACTACCTTTAAATTTTCTTTTCGCTTTTTTATTATTTTTAAAGAGTTCATTATACCTGCAAGAACTATTATCGCAGTACCATGTTGATCATCGTGAAAAACAGGGATTTTTAAATCTTGTTTTAGTCGTCTTTCTATTTCAAAGCATCTTGGAGCGGATATGTCTTCGAGGTTTATCCCGCCGAGTCCGGGGGATATTATTTTTATTGTATTTACTATTTCGTCTACATCGTTTGTGTCCAAACATATTGGGAAAGCATCTATATCAGCAAATTCTTTAAAAAGAACACATTTCCCTTCCATAACTGGGAGTGCTGCTTCTGGGCCTATATCACCAAGACCAAGAACTGCAGACCCATCTGTTACCACAGCTATGGTATTTGATTTCATGGTATATTTATAAACATTTTCTATATCTTTTTCTATTTCTTTACAAGGTTCAGCAACTCCTGGGGTGTATGCTATGGCTAAATCTTCTGATGTGTTAACCTTTACTTTCGATTTTATTTCGAGCTTTCCTCTCCATAATTCGTGTTCTTTTAATGCCTTTTCTCTCATATCCATTTACATCATCCCTTTTCAAAATCAAATTTGTAATTCAAATTGTATTTATCTCTTAACTCTATTATCTGTTCTCTAAGCTTTTTGTTTAATGGTGCTCCTTTGTCTTTTCTTTCGAGCCATGTTTCGTATTCTTTTTCTCCTGCAGTCCATATTCTTTCTGCTCCTGGCATCTTTTCTGAATTTCTCAATTCTCTCAATATTTGACCTGTTGTTTTTTTGAATTTTTCTGGTTCTGTAAATGCGTTTATACCAATTGCTATAAAAAAGTGTCCCAATCTATATGGCCTTTTGTTTCCGTCTTTATCAAAACCTGAAAGAGCTTTTAAAAATGCCCCTTGTTGTAAAGCAGCTGAAAGGATTTCTACAACTGTAGCATAATCATATCCTTTATAGCCACCGTTTTCTTCACCTATTCCTCCAAGAGGAACTAATGAAGCTTCTCCTGCAAGGATCAATTTTAATATTTCTTTTGGGTCTGTTTTGCTTTTTCCGTCTTTCCCAACTACCCAGCCTTCCGGTACTTCTTTACCAGCTCTATCATACATTTCAATTTTTCCTCTTTGAGATACTGGTGTTGCAAAGTCAGCGAAGAAAGGAAATTCTTCGTCTGTAGGCATAACAAAAGTCAAAGGGTTTGTTCCAAGCATAGGTTCTACTCCCCAAGTTGGAGCCACAGAAGGTCTGGCATTTGTTCCTGTTATTCCAATCATGTCTTGTTCTGATGCCATAAGTCCGTAATATCCTGCGATTCCATAATGAGTGGAGTTTCTTACCACAACCATGCCCATTCCATATTTCTTTGCTTTTTCTATAGCCATTTTCATGGATTTGTAACCTATTACATGACCCATCCCATCGTGTCCGTCTACCACAGCTGTTGTTGGAGTTTCTCTAACAATTTCAAAATTTGTTACTGGTTTTTGTATTCCATCGTTTATTCTATCTATGTAAATAGGTTTTAACCTGCCTATTCCGTGAGTATCTATTCCTCTTTTATCTGCGGCAATTAAAACATTGGCACATATTTTCGCATCTTCTTCTGGTACACCAACACTTTTAAAAACATCTGTCATGAAATTTTCCAATTTGTCAAAATCTACCCAAGATACATCATCATAAACCATAGCCATATTTTTGCCTCCTTTTAAAAAATCATTTCATTTTCATTATACTATTAATTACCCTTTTAAAAAAAGTTTTTATTTTTTGGTAATTTCTTATATAATATATATGATTATTTTTA
>NZ_QBLR01000288.1:0-4257 GCF_003070835.1 Halanaerobium sp.
AATGATGATAAGATATTTTCATTACAGAGTTCAGATATGAGAAAAGGTAACACATATAGTTTTGAAAATAATGCTTTAAATTCAATTACTTCAGCTAATGTTTTAAACGATCAGATAATGCTTGCAGTCGGAGATGGGGGGTTAATATTAAAAAAGAAAAATAATGGTGATTGGAATTTTATTAAGGCATCTAAAAATGAACGATTAAATGATGTTGTTTATAGTTCTCAGTTAGGCAAATTTATAATTGTTGGTTCACGTAACGGCAATACTTTAATCAAAATCTCTGATGATGATGGTAAAAATTGGAATGATGTAGTACTTTCATCAATAGATAATGATAGAATTTTAAATTCCATAACAAGTTATGATAGCAGTGACTCTACAATATTAATTGCAGTTGGAGACAGTAGTCCTAATAATAATTCTATTATCTTATATTCTTCTGATGGGGAGAACTGGTCTGAATATAATTCTAATACAGATAATAATTTAAATGATATTGTTTTCAAAAAAATAAATGAACAAATAGTTTATGTGGCAGTAGGAGATAATGATGCTGTAAATAATGAGGATGCAGTTATATTATATTCTACAGATGGCCAGAGCTGGACAGAATATAGTTCTAATATTTATGATAACAGTTTAAATGGAATAGGGCGATAACTGTGAAATTATATAAATTTTTTAAAAATGAAAGCGGAATTACTTTGGTAGAGTTTATTGTTACACTTGGAGTTATTGGGATTGTTGGTGGCTTGGGGACAATGGTTTATATTCAAGCAAATAATGCTTTTGATTCAGCTGAACAAAAATGGCAGGTACAAACTGATATGAGAATACTGGCAAATTTTTTAAATTCAAATTTAAGAAATGCTTATGAAGCAGTTATTTTGCCTGATAGCTTTGTAGATAATTTTACTGATCATGATAGATATATTTATATAAATGATAATAATAATGATGAATTTGGAGAAGTTATTTATAAAGATAAAAATATTGAAAAAGCAATTATTGGGCAAAATGAGTTTGATTATAAAGTTGATTGGGGGAAAGAATCAAATGATAAATCTAAAGTTATAACATATAAAATCCGCTCTATGTATAATTATGAAGAGTTAAATTATACTGTGGATTCTAAAATATTTTTGTCAAATATGGCAAAAAATAATGAAATATCAAAAATTAATGGTAGTATTAATGGAATATATTTCAAAAGTTCTGCTGAGAGTACTCCGCTGCCAAATACTCAAGTTAATACATTTTGTTTTATTGCTACTGCTGCTTATGGATCTCCGTTTAATCCAGCAGTTAAAACATTGAGGATGTTCAGGGACCTGTATTTATCCAAATATGAGTTAGGAAAAAAATTTATTTCTTTTTATTATAGATATTCACCAGGCTATGCTGAAATAATTTCGTCAAATATTTTCCTTAAATTTACAACTCTTATTTTATTACTTCCATTTGTTTTTTTGTCATTTTTATTGATTATTAAAGAGACGGCATTGATAGTACTTTTTTATCTTATTATATTAATTATTTTTGTTAGAAAAAGTAAAGCTTTTGTTAAGCTTTTGAATAATAAAATATAAAAAAGCAGGAAAGCGAGGTGTTTGAATTATGTTTTTCAAAAAAAAGAAGTTTACCTGTATAGATATTGGAAATCATAGTATAAAAGTAGTTAATTTAAAGGTTGATGGAGCGGGATTAAGATTAAATGATTTAGCTATTAAAAAAATTCCAAATGGAATTGTAAAAAATGGTGTTATAAATGATTATGCAATAGCTGGAGCTGAATTAAAAGATTTAATTAATTCAATGGAAAACATCTCCAAAAATATAATAACTACAATACCCAATAAAGATTTATTAATTAGAGAAATAGAAATCCCAATTATGAAAGATAATGAAGTTAAGGAATCTTTAAAATGGGAAATAAATGATGAACTACCTTATGATGTAGAGAATGCTGTATTTGATTATGTATTAGTAAACAAGTCTAAAGACAAATTTAGATTTATGGTTATAGTTGCTAAAAAAAATATTTTTAAAAATTATCTTTCAATATTAGAAAAAGCTAATTTGAAAGCTAAAGTTGTCAACATTCAGCCAATGGCATTACTTTCAATATTGGAATATAATAATAAACTAAACAATTCAGAGATAATTGTAGATGTAGGTTCTTTTTCATCTCAGATTACAATCGGTAATAAAAATGAAATTGTTCTTTCACGAACTGTAGACATTGGAGGAATAAATTTTACAAAGATTTTAATGGATAATAATAATTTGGAATATAAGGCTGCAGAAAATGAAAAATATAATTTAAAGTTAGATACTGAACTTAGTGCAAGTAATAATTATAATTTGAATTTAGATGCTGGAATTAATTTTAATTACAAATTTGAAGCTTCAGTTAATAATCTTGCTTCTGAAATAAATAGGTCTATTGAATTTGTTCAAATGAAGAATAAAAAACTTGAATTTGATAAAATTTATATAACTGGTGGTGGGTCTAAACTATCAGGTTTAAAAGACGCATTAGAAAAAAAACTATCACAAAAATTGATTACTCTTAGTAGCTATAAAAAGATTAAGATGAATTCTAAAATAGAAGAACAATTTAGGAAGAATGAACCAGAATTCGCAGTAGCTGTTGGACTTGGACTAAGTGAGGTGATGGCAGATGAGGATTAATCTGATTAAAGAAGAGAAAAAACAGATAACATTTGATTACTTTGGAGTGGGAATTCTTTTAGTAATTTTAATTCCAATCATGATAATTGGAATTACTCATTATTCTTTAATCTCTGAGCGAAATTATGTACAGGGAGAAATTGATAATATAGAAAATCAGTTAGAAATCTATCTGCCGCAAGAAGCTGAATTTAAAGAATTCGAAGAGCTGGTTAATACTCTTAAGGAAACACCAACTGTACCAGATTATAACTGGGATGGTCCAATTGAAGCTCTTGGTTATATTACACCCTTAAGAGGAGTTATTGATAATTTTTCTTTAAGAGAAAAGACTTTAAATATCAGAGGTAGAATCAGAATTGGGGAAGAGCTGCAGGATTTCAGGCAGGCTTTGATTGATTCACCATATTTTAGAAATGTAAGTTTGGATACTTTAGAAAAACAGGAAGTAGTAAGTTTTATTATTACTGCTGATATAGCAGGAGAGGAGGACAGATAAAATGTTCAAAAATTTAAGTAGAAGAGAAAAAATATTACTAGTTTTAGCATTTGTAATTGTCCTCTCAGCTCTTTACTACTTTTATTTTTATGAGCCTTTAAAAACAGAAATTGGTATTTTAGAAAATCAGAGGAATAACAGGCAAAATCGATTAGAAATAGCAGTGTCTTTTTCCAGAAGGCTGCCGGAAATTAAAGAGGAGTATAGCAATATTATAGCAGAGCTCGAAGCTAGAGGTGAGTATATTGATAAAGATGTTATTGACCTATTAATTGATTTTAGAGAAATTACCAGAGCCAATAATTTAAATTTAAAACTATTTAGACCGAGAAAAAATGAAAATAATATTTCAATGGCAGTTAACATTAGTGGTGGATTTAAAGAAGTAAGCAATCTTTTAGAAGACTTTAAGGACTGGAATTACTGGTTTGAGTTTAGAGATGTTAACATCAGCCGAAATGAAGAGGGTGTTTTACTATCGATGACAGTATTATATCATGACCGCCTTGTAGATCAGGAACTTTTAAAGAAAGGAGCTGAGATAGATGAATAAGAAATTCATATTTTTGCTAGTACTTTTAATTTCTTCAATTACAATATTATCCTTTACTGTCTCAGCTGAAGATAAAAATGAAAAACTTTATAGTGAAAAAGAGTTTAGAAATCCTTTTGTCGAATATGTTGAACCTGTGCCTGAGCCACCAGCAGAAGACAATGATGAACAAGCAGAGCAGCAGACTGGTAATCAGGCTCAAAATAATGTGCAGAGAGTAAATTCCAGACCAGCACCACCTAAAATAACAGTGGAAGATGTAAAAAATGGGCTTCCATTTTCTTTAAATGGAATTATAAGCAGTAATAGAGAAAGAGTAGCTCTGCTAAACACCGGGGTTAATGTAGAATTAATTCGTGGAAACTATCAAAAAGATGGTTATAAAATCATAGCTATTAAAAAGGATAGTGTAATCGTTGAAAATCGCGGATTTAAACTTCGGTTAAAGATTGGAGGGGAAATAGATGAGATATAAAAAAGAAATTTTTATTATAACTTTAATTTT
>NZ_QBLR01000289.1:0-4247 GCF_003070835.1 Halanaerobium sp.
AGCCCAGATAAACGATGGAATAGAACAGGTATCAGAAGTAGTACAAAACAACTCGGCAACAGCAGAAGAAAGTGCAGCAGCAAGTGAAGAGTTAGCATCTCAGGCTGAGATGTTAAAAGAGATGGTAGCTCAGTTTAAACTAAGAGACAGTGTATACAAGGCTAAGGCAAGTATAACTAACAAAAAGATCAAATCCCTACCTAAATCAACAAATAACTCAGACATAAACATTGATTTAGATGATGAGGATTTTGGTAAATACTAATAAAGACCTCCCTAAATATAAAGAAGATGGTGTGAGAAATCACCATCTTTTTTATGCTTTAAGATTCTTCACTGGCGTTCTGAATGAGAAGCAATGTCACCCAGAGGCTTTAGACGAAGACTCTCTTTTCTGTCTATCCTGAGTCTATCAGTATAAAATCACCTGCGAAGGATCTTAAAGTCTGTCACTTCGAATGAAACGAAAAGTCTTATCCTTAAGATTTCAAATATTACACCGATAATAGTAACAAGGCATTTTAAAGATTAACTCAAATCAAACAATTATTGATATATTTTATTTATAATAATATAATAGTAGCAATGACGAAAGGTTAGAAACTCTAAGGAGAAGGTAATGGATAAAAGCATAAAAAGAGCAAAGTTATTTATACTTTCATTTTTAATATTAAATATTTTTATCGTATATTTTACTATATATCTTCCTATAAATTCTGAACTTAAGAAGAGTAAACAGGAAGTTTTTTTAACTCTTGCAGATAGTAAAATAATTTCAATTGATAACTACTTAGAATCTTGTAAAACTGGCGCCGAAAGCATGTCCAGTCGTACAATGATAAGGAAGAAGATTGTAGAATACTATGACGGTGAGATTGATTTTGAAGAGCTGCGAAACTATACAAAAGATTTGTATGCAGATGGTGTAGAAGCTTTAGACAATTCTACTGGTGCAGTTAGATTAGTTGAAGAAAAGATAGTAGCCAGTCATGGAGAGTTAAATTTAAATTTAGTTGATAAAAGTAATTATTCTAAGTCAGTAGATCTAGAAATACTTTCATTAGATAGTGGACACACTGTAATTGTATACTCTCCTATATATGAAAACTATGAAATTTTAGGTTATGATGTAGTTTTTTACAATATGGATAATATAATAGAAAGTATAAGCTTAACTAATGTAAATGCCTCTATTACTGATGAGATAATGAGTGAATATGACAAGAAAATTATATTAAGAGAGGATGAAGAACTCCTGGTAAAAGATGATATTATTCATCATTATCATAGGTTGGAAGGTACTGATAAAAATATTCTTTTCCAAATATCCACTAAAGATTTATATGCAGATTTAAGAAAAATAATTATATATAATGTTTTAGGTGCTTTCATTGGATTAGGAGTATTAGCATATTTATCAAATAAATTTATAATTTCCAATGCTAAAAGACTTCTAGACAGAGCTTTGGAAGAAAGAAATGAATTTGAAAACCACGCAAAGACAGATTCTTTAACAGGAGCATATTCTAGGATGTTCTTAGATCACTGGTCTGAGAGAAATCTAAATGAATTTGAAGGACATCTTATACTAATAGATTTGGATTGTTTTAAAAAAATAAATGATAAGTTCGGACACTTGACTGGAGATAAGGTGTTGGTAAAATTTGTAGAGATAGTTAAGTCCTCCATTAGAGATGAGGATTACCTTATAAGATACGGAGGAGATGAATTTATAATCATAACGGATAATGAGGATAGAGAAATTGTTGAATCTATTGTAAATAGAATAAAGGAAAAATGTCAATCAGTAGACGAATTTTCCTTTGATATTTTAATGTCCTATGGGATTGCAAAAATAGAAGGAAATGATGATATAAATAAGACTATATATAAGGCAGATAAGGCTTTATATAAAAACAAAGAAAAAAGAGAATGTAAAGAAATATAAATAGATAAAAAAATATCATAAAACCTCCTAAACTTTATACGTTATCAACCGATAACATATACGACAGGAATTTTAGTTAGTAATCACTAACATAAAATACAAGTTTAGGAGGTTTTTTATGAATTTTAGGAAAAAAGAAAAATCACAGAGTTCGAAAAAAGAAAAATCAGGAAAAAGAGGTTCCTTAGGAGGAAAATTTGTCGGAATTACTTCTATAATTGTTGTAATAGGTTTTGTAGTTTTATATTTTATTATGAATCAGACTACTTCTAATACTATTGAAATGGAAGAAAAGAAAAATATGGAACTTATGGAAAGTGCTATCGAAAATCAGATGGAAGCTCAACTTAACAGTGCGGAAATGTCTGTTTTAACGATTTCAGAAAACGAAGAAATTCAAAAGTTATTTTCAGAAAGAAACAGGGGAGAATTAACGGATCTTTTACTTCCCGTATATGAAAGATTAAAAGGAGATGTAGCTCAAATTCAATTTCATTTACCGGATTCTACATCTTTTTTAAGGTTGCATAAACCTGAAAAATTTGGAGATAGTTTAAAAGATTTTAGATTTACTGTAAACTCAGCTAATGCAGACTTAAAAACTATAAAAGGGTTAGAAGAGGGAGTTGCAGGATACGGTTTTAGGGTTGTAGTACCTATGTATTATGAAAATAGGCACATCGGCTCTGTTGAATATGGAAGTGACTTTGGTGAGAGTTTCCTTGCTAATATTAAGGAATCTTTTCCAGGAGAATACTATATATACTATTTAAACAGTGAAGATGATACCTTTGCATCCGGGACTGCTTCAACAGATAATTTTACGCCATCGGAAGAAGTATTATCTGAAGTAGCATCAGGAAGTAGTACAAGATGGATTTCTGATGATGGAAATACATTAATTAGCCTATTTCCTTATACCGACTATATGGGAGATACTGTAGGATATATTAAGGCTGTAACTGATAGAAGTGAAACAGCAGCTATGATGGCAAAAACAAGTCTTTATACAATACTTACTTTCATAGCAATAGCTGGAGTGTTAATACTACTACTGCTATATTTAATTATAAAGATGGTAACTAAACCGGTAGGAGCAGTAACGGAAATTATGGAACAACTTAAAGGGTTCGACTTTAGGTTTAATAAAGATTCCGAAGCTGTGAAATATTTAGACAATAATGATGAGATAGGAGTTATGCTAAGTTCCGTAGCCACTATGCAAAACAACATTCAGGAAAATTTAATTAAAAAATTAGACAGCTTCGCTAGTGGTAACTTAGATGAAGAAATAGAGTCTGTAGGAAAAAATGATCAAATAAGTCCTGCTCTACAAAAGACAAAATCAGCAATAAAAGATATGTCAGAAGAGACTCAGGAAATAATTCAAGCTGCAGTAAACGGTCAATTGCAAAAGAGAGCCGATGTTAAAAAGTTTGAAGGAGAATACAAAAACATAGTTGGGGGCTTTAATACTGTAATAGCAGTACTTGTGGGACATCTAGACAGTGTACCTAATCCAGTTATGATAGTTGATAATGACTACAATATTAACTACATGAATAAAGCAGGAGCAAAATTGCTTAATAAATCCCAAAAAGAACTAATGGGGCAAAAATGTTATGAAAACTTTAAAACAGGAGACTGTAACACAGATAACTGTGCTTGTTTTAGAGCTATGAAGGAAAATAGGGAAGCAACTAGTGAAACCGATGCTCATCCTAATGGAATGGATCTAGACATTAAATATTCAGGGACACCACTTAAAAATGAAAAAGGTGAAATCATAGGTGCCTTAGAAGTAATAACAGACCAAACTGATATTATGAATGCCCAGAGACTTGCGGAAAAACAGGGTAAGTTCCAGGAAGAACAGGTAGATAAATTAGTAGATAACTTGGGAGAATTAGCAAAAGGAAATCTAGACATAAATCCTGAGAAAATAGAAGCAGATGAAGATACAAAACAAATTGCTGAAAATTTCAAAAAAATCAACAACAATCTTAAAGATAGTACCAGCACCATCAAGAGTTATGTAAACGAAATAGCAGACATAACAGAAGAAATGGCAAAAGGAAACATGGACGTAGGAATAGACAGAGAATACAGAGGAGACTTTGTAAAGATAAAAGACTCACTAAATCTGATAATAGACAAGCTAAATGAAAACTTTGCAGAAATAGCCAATGCATCAGACCAAGTATCATCTGGTGCAGGACAAATATCCGATGGAGCCCAGGAACTATCCCAAGGATCTACAGAACAGGCCTCATCAATAGAAGAACTAACAGCATCAATA